>NZ_RCVZ01000026.1 GCF_003668575.1 Falsibacillus albus
AACAAGGCAGTTAAGCTCGAGCGCCAATGGTAGTTGGGGGTTCTCCCCCTGCAAGAGTAGGACATTGCCGGGCAATTAGGAAAAAGCAGTCTCTGAGAGGCTGCTTTTTTGTTTGAAAAAAAGAAAGTCCGCAAGGAAGTGGAAATAATCATTAAAATAAAGGAAGAGAAATTGATAAAGAAGTCAGCCAAACCAAGAAGCTGATAAATTTGTTTGTTTCTGATTCATTCCCCCTGCCAATCCGATTTCGAAGGTCATTATTTATCCGAACAAGGAAGGTTTTCTTCAAAAAAGCTTTTGAACAAATTAGGGTTCCTCCCCCGAGTAAACGAAACAAGGAATTCATGGACAATTTATTTGTTGAAAACGCTGTTGATCGGAGCGGAAGGTGCGAGACTCCGGAGGGATCAGCGGGACAGGGGAGACCCCGCAGCGGAGCGAGGAGGTATTAGGCGGATGTTCGATTAAGTTCGGCACATCCATGTGCCAACATCGAACGACCTCACTTCGTGTGAGGCCCCTCGGAAAGCGAGCATCCTTCCGCGGAGATCAACCACTTCATCTGATCGCCCATTTATCAAACACCACGATTACAAATGATCCTGATTAAAAAACGCCAAATATGATGAAAAAACGGGTCTTCATTTCTCTTATGGAGACAAAACACCCTAAGAATAGCCGCAAACTTCCCATAAAGATATCGCGAATGATAGGTTATCTTCGAAAACCACCAAGACATCTGCGAAAATCTCATTTTATCTCCGAATTTGCCACATTTATCTGCGAAAATCCCAATATATCGATTATTCGACACAACTCAACAATTTTCGCCCTTTTCATTTCGCCCTTTTCACTTCCCCCAATCCCGACCGAACTGAACATCGAAAAATGGCAATACCTTCCCTTCATTAAAAAGGTTGCAAAATACAAATTATGGGTATATATGAATAAACGACCAATTTCAACAAATTGGCAGGAACCCTTCCATCTTTCGCTATAATAAACCTATTGTTTTGCAAAGGAGGCAACTCGTCAGTGAAACTGCGTCATTATTTCGTACTCTTAACAATTGCTTTGTTGGTATGGCATCCCCAAATAGCCCAGGCCAAGTCATTCTCGATCGACAAAGTCGATATCCGAGCGGGTGTGATGAACAATGGCGACCTTTATGTACAAGAGTTATATACATATAATTTCAAAGGCTCATATAATGGCACGACAAGGACCATTGGGGATGATGATCACGGGGGCGTCGATTTTTTTGAAGGGTACCTTGCCCCGGAAGAAATGACGCTTGATAATCTTGATCCCCATCAACTGAAGCCATTAAAGGTTGAAAAAGATGATTTGACCTACAAAATACATACTCCTTCAAAGAATGAAAAAAAGAAGGTGTATTACCGCTATAAAATCAATGATGCAGCCAAGAAATATAAGGATACTGGCCAGCTTTTTTGGCGCTTCTTTGATGATATGAATGAAACCGATCTACACAACCTCCGGATTACCATCGGTTTATATGATGGCGTTCCTGAAATGGTGAAGAGCCGAGCTTTTGTCCATGACTTGACGGGAGGATCGATCAAAAACAATGGAAAAGATGGTGCGGTCTATACAAATGACCTCCTTCCAGCTGGAGAGACTGTGGAAATCCGTTACTTATTTCCAGAAACCTTCCTGAAAGATATGTCGTATAGCGATAATAAAAACAAGCTTCCTGCCATTTTGGGCAGTGAAAAGCAAAATCATAAAAGGATGGAGATGAGGGAACGCTGGAGTCCGATTATGGACCCAATCAATCTTGCAGTCATGTCGATCTTGATTCTTTTATTTATCCTTTCTTTCATTTACATTCAACGGCAGTACTACGCCTTTAGGAAGGGCGGCTCATTGGAAGACCTCAAACGCATGGATTCTTTCTTGCTCGCTGCTCTATATCGCAAAGGAAAATTGAAGCATATTGATGTGGTCAGCGTCCTTTTCAGAATGCATCAGAATGGCATATTGTCCATGGAGCAGACGCCTGCCAGGGGAGCGTATGTAAAAGATGACAGAGCACCGGACAAAACGTATCTGTTTAAGGTATTAAAAGAGGATCATAGTCTTAAAGAGTATGAGAAAGAACTGATCGACTGGCTATTTGATAACGATTGGAACGGTCAAAGAACCTTCTCGCTTGACCAGCTTCCTTTTCCGACTGCGCAGGAAAGGCGCGGGGAGAGGAGCAAGGAGTTCAAACGGGAACAAAAGGCTTTTAATAGACGGTTCAAGCGTTGGCGAGAGTTAGCGGAGAATGATTCAGAGGTGAGAGAATATATTTCTGAAAACAAAATCAGGCAAGCCTTTGCGAAGGCTGCCATACCTGCTGTAATCATCTTGTTCTTGATCAATGGATACTTAGGTGCATCCAGCCTGCTTAATTTATCGATATTCGGGTTATTGATGATGATCGGATGGATATTCGTTCTATACAAGAAGACGCTTCGCAGCTTTTTTCCGCTATATTTTGCAGCAATTGCAGCAGCTGCTGCATTATTAAATATCCATTTGGTTTCGGACCGATGTGAACCTATCTTCTCCGTGATGTTTTTTATCGGCGGTTTGCTGCCGGTTTCCTATATCAACCCCACGGGTGCACCGATATACAGATGCATGAAGGAGTTTAGGTATCAAGTCGCTGTGGGTCAATTTGATTTCGGGGAGTCTGAAAAATGGTTCCAGCATGCCTTATCCCTTGATCTTTTTAATGAGTTGAAAAGGCATTACGGAGAAAGGTTTTCAGATGAAGGGAATGCGTTTTCTCCTTTCATCGCATATGCAGGGGCCATTGAAATCTTTTCCTATACTCACCAGCATTATCGGAGCACTTACTCCTCATCCTGGACCGGGTCAGGAAGTGGATCTAGCGGGGGATCAAGCGGGGGATCAAGCGGCGGAGGCGGTGCAGGAGCGTTTTAGGAGGAAGCCAGACGCTCTCCGAAGTTGGCGAGCACCGAACAAGTCAATAATCTGAAAGAGCCAGCCGGGAAGGCTGGCTCTTTCTATATTAATACATAACATCGGTGCGGGTATGGGTTTTCTCGAACTCTTTCATATTGGGATCAAAGTATTGATCTGTGTAGTGGGCGACGAATTTGCCATCCTTTAGATAGCCGGCTCCCCATGTAGGATCCATCGTCATCCATCTTCCATCCACATATGTTTCGACCCAGGCATGCCTTCCTGGGAAGATGGAACCTGCCCAGCCTTCGATGAACCGTGCTTTGATGCCGCCGGCACGAAGAAGGGCGATCGACAGATAAGAGTAATCCTGGCATACGCCCGTTTTTAGTTTCAATGTTTTCAGTGCGCTGTCGTCCCAATTAAAGTCGTCATCTTCATATTTTTGAACATCATATGAAATGTTTTTCGCGACATAATCATAGATTGATTTGGCTTTTTCCCGATCAGATCCTTTTGATGCAGTCAGCTTTGCGGCCAAGTCTTTGATTGTCGGATCATCGGACTGGACCCCGCGGGAAGGAAGCAGATCGCGTTCGTCTTCACCAGTGGATTTCACTTCGAATTTGGCAAATCCGAAATATCTGAAGTAATCACTTTTTTCATCCTTGATTTCTGGGACGCTGAGGGTCACTTCATATGTTCCAGGGCCAAATCTTAAATAAAAGGAATCATCGAAAGTAAAATCCTTCACGGGGATGACATCCAATGCTTCGTCGTCTCCTTTTTTCGTCGTGACATAGATGTGTGTCGTTTCCGGACCGAATTGTGCCTTTGGATCAATCTTTCCTTTGATCGTGTAAGTGCCATCTGCCTTGCCGCCGCCGAATTGAGGCGATTCCAAGGTAACTCCGCGTTCCCGGTAAGTCTTCGAATATTCGATGGGACTCATCTTCCGGTCGGATTCGTTATCGATTAGGATCGTCGTCGCGGTTTTATAATAGTTTTTTCGATCCTCGTCTGGAACTAAAACTTCAAGGGTATGCAGCCCTTTTCCATAGAACAGTGGAACGTCATAGGAGAATTTTCCGTTCTCCACCGGGACGACCTGCTTCCATGTTTCTGAATCCTTTTGCAGCCGCAGCATGATCATATCATCATCAGATAGATTCTTCACTTCCCCTTTTAAAGGGAAGATTTCCTTTTCCTTTATATAGCTTGACTTCAAATCCAAATCCAACTCCGCATCCTGGCCGAACGGGGTATAGGCTACATCCCTTTCGGCATCCGGGTTAACGTTGTGGACGGTAAATGAAGCCGTGTCGTAATAATAATTGTCCTGCTTCGTGCTTGGAAGCTGTACGGATACACGGTATTCACCATCTCCGTTGAAAAAATGAATGGTTTGCTTGAATTTCCCGTCCTTA
The DNA here is from genome assembly GCF_003668575.1 of Falsibacillus albus. NCBI lineage: Bacteria > Bacillati > Bacillota > Bacilli > Caryophanales > Bacillaceae > Falsibacillus > Falsibacillus albus. Next base: position 4,368 of record NZ_RCVZ01000026.1, read on the forward strand.
ATCGGTGCATAGTATTCAAGCTGATTTTCTGACGGATCGGCTTCGCTTGAATACACTTTGATCCAGGCATAGTCGGATTTCAGCTCCGAAAACTTTTCAATCTTCCCCTCAATGATGACTTTTCCATTTGCGGCAAACTCCTTATAGGCAGGCTTACTAAGAGAAGCGCCGATTTTATCACTGTAGGAAGTCAGTTCAAGCGGCTTTAAGTCCAGTTCCTTGTTTTTTGCTTTTGCGAGCTTTTCATACTTATCTTCTTTTTTCTTTTCAGCCTGTGTCTTCGCGCTGGTTGCATCTGAATGGCTGCAAGCCGATAGGATAAGGAAACAGCTGAGTAAGCATGAAAGTATCGTGAAAATAGGTTTCTTTTGATTCATCTTGTCCTCCTTCAAAAAAGTTGAAATGTGTATGCTGGAAATTGCATTGGATTATAAGTTTTAGATCTTTCAATTTATGTACGATTTATACAGAATTTGGTTCCTGATGCTATTTTACTATTTAGCTAGAGGAAAGCAGGAATGAAAACTAATTGGTATTTTTTTCTAATAACATTTTTTGATTTGCTTACGTGTGTGAATTATTGGAACTCTGATGCATAAAGTGACCGCTGGGCTCCTTTTGGTTTAAAAATCTGCGGATGGGAAAAACCAATAAAGTATAGTAAATTATTTCAAGTGTGAAGTATGTTGATTTTTGTTGTAAAATGAGTCGTAATAGTTTTAATACAAAGCGAAAACAGCTATAAACCGTCGTTGAATCTCTCCGAACAGTTTGGCTGCTCAACATGGAAAGGAGGATGTACGTTGCTGCACAATAGTTTCGTCATGGTTGGAATCATTTTGCTCATCAACATCGTTTACGTATCGTTCTTTACGATCCGTATGATCTTAACATTAAAAGGATATCGGTATATCGCGGCATTTGTCAGTATGATCGAAGTGGTCATTTATGTCGTCGGCTTGGGCCTGGTGCTGGACAATCTGAACCAGATCCAAAATTTGATTGCCTATGCGGTCGGGTATGGAATCGGGGTCATCGTCGGGATGAAAATCGAGGAGAAGCTCGCGCTTGGCTATATTACCGTCAATGTGATTACAAAGGAATATGATAAGGATTTGCCAAAGTCGCTCCGGGATAAAGGCTATGGGGTGACGAACTGGGCTGCGAATGGTCTCGAGGGGGAACGGATGGCATTGCAAATCCTCACACCCCGAAAGAATGAATTGCAGCTGTATCATACGATTAAGGAAATGGATCCGAAAGCGTTCATTATCGCCTATGAACCGAAAACCATCTATGGAGGTTTCTGGGTCAAAGCTGTTAAGAGAGGAAAATTGCAAACATGAGCAAGACAAAGAAGTTGTTTGAAGTACAGGATAACGAAAGCATCAGCGACTGCCTTGATCGGATGCAAAATGAAGGCTACCAGCCGGTGCGGCGCATGGAGAAGCCTGTTTTCAAAGAAGTGAAGCAAAACGGGAAGGTTGAATATGTGCCGGCAGGACAAAAAATTGTCTTTGAAGGCAAAATTCTCTCCTAAAACACGAACATTCAAAATACCTGTAACTTCCATCGTTCGATTTTTGTTGACAATCGTCTAGCCGGTTGTTAAGATGAAGTTGTTGATAGCTTAATAGCACCTCATATAATAATGGGAATATGGCCCATGAGTTTCTACCTGATCACCGTAAATGATCGGACTATGAGGGAGAGTAGACCTTTTGGATAAAATCGAGAGGGTATCCTTTTTTATGCTTTTTTACCCTGAAAATTTCTATCCCCAGATTCTGCTTTCTCTCATATGAGAGAGGCTGAATCTGGGGTTTTTTATATGAAAATTTTAGGAGGCGATGAAAATGAAACCGTTTGTAGGAGTCATCATGGGGAGTACATCAGATTGGGAAACAATGAAGCATGCGTGTGATGTACTGGATGAACTGGAGATCGGCTATGAAAAGAAAGTGGTTTCGGCTCATCGAACTCCGGATTTAATGTTTGAATATGCAGAGAGTGCAAGAGATAGAGGATTGAAGGTCATCATAGCCGGCGCGGGCGGTGCAGCGCATTTGCCTGGAATGGCAGCAGCCAAGACGACGCTTCCGGTCATAGGGGTTCCGGTGCAATCGAAAGCCTTGAATGGATTGGATTCCCTGTTGTCCATCGTGCAGATGCCAGGGGGCGTACCGGTGGCAACCGTTGCGATCGGGAAAGCTGGAGCGACCAATGCAGGTCTTCTTGCAGCACAGATCCTTTCAGTAAATGACGAAGAAGTCGCGGACCGTTTGGAAAAAAGACGTGAAGCAACCAAAAATCAAGTATTGGAAAGTAGTGATCAGCTTGGCTAACCATTTCATACAACCAGGGAGCACGATCGGAATCATCGGAGGCGGACAGCTTGGAAGAATGATGGCATTGGCGGCCAAAGAAGCAGGGTATAGGATCATTGTACTTGATCCGACTGAAGACTGCCCGGCTGGACAAGCGGCTGATCAGCAAATCGTTGCTACATACGACGATCTTGATGCGTTGAAAAAGCTCGGTCAGCTCAGTGATGTTGTTACATTCGAATTCGAAAACATCGATTATGGAACTTTGAAGGAGCTAACCGAAACAGCGTATGTTCCTCAGGGAGCGGACATCATCAGGATTACACAGGATAGGATTTTGGAAAAGGCGGCGCTGGTTGAAGCGGGGGTAGAGGTTGCCCCTTACGCTGTCATCCATGAGAAGCAAGAGATTTATGATAATATAGATAGGCTCGGATTCCCGGCCGTTTTGAAAACTTCCAGAGGTGGATATGACGGGAAAGGCCAGCATGTCATCAAAAGCACGGAGGATATCGCAGAGGCAGCTGATCTGCTTGGGAAAGGCCCATGCGTATTGGAAGCCTGGATTCCTTTTGAAAAGGAAGTTTCCGTCATTGTGGCTAGAAACCCTGATGGGAACGTTGCGTATTTTCCGGTTGGGGAAAATATACATGTCCAGAACATTCTTCATGAAACGATCGTGCCTGCCCGGGTGAACACTTCAACAGCGGATGAAGCTTACCAGGTTGCCGAGAAGGTCGCCGAACACTTTGCGCTTGTGGGTACCCTTGCGATTGAAATGTTCGTTGCAAAAGATGGCGGGATCCTGGTCAATGAGCTTGCACCTAGGCCACATAATTCCGGACACTATTCGATTGAAGCATGCAGTGTTTCACAGTTTGGCCAGCATATCCGTGCGGTGTGCAATTGGCCGCTGACAACTCCGAAGTTATTGAAACCTGCTGTGATGGTCAATCTATTAGGGAAGCATCTGGATGTACTGAACGAAGAAATAGTAAAGAATCCACATTGGTCCGTTCATCTTTATGGAAAGGATGTACCAAAGCCGCTGAGGAAAATGGGGCATGTAACGGTACTGGCCGATCAATTGGAAGACACCCTGGATGAATTGGAAAAGAATCCGGTATGGAATGAAAAAGTATAAAAGGACGGAGGCGTCACAGCATGATTGAACGTTATACAAGACCAGAAATGGGCGCAATTTGGACAGAGGAAAATCGTTTTAATGCCTGGTTGGAAGTTGAAATCTTAGCTTGCGAAGCATGGGCGGAACTGGGTGAGATCCCGAAGGAAGACGTGCAAAAGATACGTGAGAATGCCTCTTTCAACATCGATCGCATTAAAGAAATCGAAGAGCAAACCCGCCATGATGTCGTGGCATTTACCCGTGCAGTATCGGAAACACTCGGGGAAGAAAGAAAGTGGGTCCACTACGGTTTGACTTCCACTGACGTTGTCGATACGGCATTGTCCTATTTGATCAAACAAGCAAACGTCATTTTGTTGAACGATTTGGAGCGTTTTGTAGAAGTACTGAAAAACAAGGCGATCGAGCATAAATATACGGTCATGATGGGCCGTACACACGGCGTCCACGCCGAACCGACGACATTCGGTCTGAAGCTTGCATTGTGGTATGAAGAAATGAAACGCAATGTAGAAAGATTCAAGCAAGCGGCGGAAGGAATCGAATTTGGAAAAATGTCCGGAGCGGTTGGAACATATGCGAATATCAATCCATTCGTCGAAGAATATGTGTGCAAAAAGCTGGGGCTGCAGCCTGCACCTGTTTCCACCCAGACACTGCAGCGCGACCGCCACGCTCACTACATGAGCACGCTGGCGTTGATTGCCACTTCCATCGAGAAATTCTCAGTCGAAGTACGCGGACTGCAAAAGAGTGAAACCCGCGAAGTGGAAGAGTTCTTTGCAAAAGGGCAAAAAGGTTCATCTGCGATGCCGCATAAACGCAATCCGATCGGATCGGAAAACATGACAGGGATGGCAAGGGTCATCCGTGGATACATGATGACGGCCTATGAAAATGTTCCACTTTGGCATGAGCGTGACATCTCCCATTCCTCAGCGGAAAGGGTCATTTTGCCGGATGCAACCATTGCGTTGAACTATATGTTGAATCGCTTCAGCAATATCGTGAAAAACTTGACGGTATTTCCTGAGAATATGAAGCGCAATATGGACCGCACGCTGGGCCTCATCTATTCGCAGCGCGTCCTTCTAGCTTTGATCGATAAAGGCATGTCACGCGAGGAAGCATATGATACCGTTCAGCCGAAAGCGATGGAAGCTTGGGAAGCGCAAGTTCCATTCCGCCAGCTGATCGAAAAAGATGATGTGGTGACATCCAAGCTTACGCCTGCAGAGATCGATGACTGTTTCGACTACAATTATCACCTGCAGCATGTGGATACCATCTTTGATCGTGTCGGGTTGATACGCTAAGATCTTAGCCAATTTGATAAGAGGTAAAGTGATACATTTATTTACTTTGCCTCTTTTTTTATCGGATTTTATTCGCAATATTGCTAATTTTCCTATAATAGGAGGGTCCAAAATGGAGAAGCGAGGCTTGCTTTATGAAGGAAAGGCCAAGAAAATTTTTGCCACGTCAGAGGAAAACGTCGTTTGGGTTCAGTATAAAAATTCTGCCACTGCCTTCAATGGCGAAAAGAAAGCAGAGATTGAAGGAAAAGCAACATTGAATAACGAGATTTCCAGCTTCATATTTTCTAAGCTTCGTGAAAAGGGCATCCAAAGCCATTTCATCGAAAAGCTTTCAGCGACAGAACAGCTTGTCCGCAAGGTTTCCATCATATCGCTTGAAGTAGTGACTAGGAACGTCATTGCAGGCAGCCTATCGAAGAGGCTGGGCATTGAGGAAGGAACTGTGCTGGAAGAGCCGATCGTCGAACTTTATTACAAAGATGATGACTTGGGAGATCCACTGATCACCGATGAACATGTAAGAGTGTTAAAGGCTGCAAGCTTAGAAGAGTTGGCTTTTCTGAAAAAGACTGCCCTTGAGATCAATGAGTTCCTGAAAGAATTATTTTTATCCTGCGGCGTGAAACTGATCGACTTCAAGCTTGAGTTTGGGAAAGACGAAACCGGCAGCATCATGCTTGCTGATGAAATTTCACCCGACACATGCCGACTATGGGATCTGGATACGAATGAGAAAATGGATAAAGACGTCTTCCGCCGTGACTTAGGAAGCCTTACAGATGCGTATAAAATGATTTTAAACCGATTGAGAGGAGAATCCACCCATGTATAAAGTAAAAGTATTCGTAACGTTAAGAGAGAGTGTATTGGATCCACAGGGGGTTGCTGTCAAACATTCATTGCACAGCATGGACTATAAAGATGTAAGTGATGTAAGGGTCGGGAAGTACATGGAGCTTACCATCGAAAAAACGGAGAAAGACGTGGAAGAGCAAGTGAAGGAAATGTGCAATCGCCTTTTGGCCAACCCAGTCATTGAAGACTACCGATACGAAATCGAGGAGTGTGTTGCACAGTGAAATTCGCTGTAATCGTCTTTCCGGGTTCGAATTGTGATGTAGATATGTACCATGCCATAAAGGATGAATTGGGCGAAGAGGTCGATTATATCTGGCACGACGCCGATTCCTTGGACCAATATGATGGAATCCTCCTTCCCGGTGGATTTTCTTATGGAGATTACTTGCGTTCGGGCGCCATAGCGCGCTTTTCCAATGTTATGAAGGAGCTTATCAAAGCGACAGAAGCAGGAAAGCCGGTCCTTGGGGTGTGCAACGGATTCCAGATCTTGCTTGAAGCTGGCCTGCTCCCAGGTGCGATGCGTCGGAATGAAAGCCTTAAATTCATCTGCCGCCCGGTAAAGCTGAAGGTAAACGAAAACGAAACGATGTTCACATCAGCCTATGAGAAGGGTGAAGTGATCACAATTCCAGTCGCCCATGGAGAAGGGAACTATTACTGTGATGAAGCAACACTTCAAACGTTAAAAGAACAAAACAGAATCGTCTTCACATATGAAGGCAGCAATCCGAATGGAAGCATCGCCGACATTGCCGGAATCGTCAATGAACAAGGGAATGTGCTGGGCATGATGCCGCACCCTGAGAGAGCGGTCGATACCTTGCTGGGAAGCCGTGACGGATTAAAACTTTTCAAATCAATCGTCCATCATTGGAGGGAATCACATGTCATTAATGCTTGAGCCAAGTCCAATTCAAATAAAAGAAGAAAAAATCTATAAGGAAATGGGATTGTCTGAAGAAGAATTTTTAATGGTAGAAAATATACTGGGCAGAACACCTAACTACACGGAAACCGGCTTGTTTTCGGTCATGTGGTCAGAACATTGCAGCTATAAGAATTCCAAGCCCGTATTGAAAAAATTCCCGGTAACAGGAGAGAACGTGCTTCAAGGACCTGGTGAAGGAGCTGGAATCGTTGACATCGGAGACAGTCAGGCGGTTGTATTCAAAATCGAAAGCCACAATCACCCATCTGCCATCGAACCTTATCAAGGTGCGGCAACGGGTGTCGGAGGAATTATACGGGATGTATTCTCGATGGGGGCAAGACCTGTTGCACTCCTCAACTCTTTACGCTTTGGAGAACTTGATTCTGCTCGCGTTAAGTATTTATTTAAAGAAGTCGTAGCCGGGATCGCTGGCTACGGAAACTGCATCGGAATTCCGACTGTCGGAGGCGAAATCCAATTCGATCCAACGTATGAAGGAAATCCACTGGTCAATGCGATGTGCGTCGGAGTCATCGACCATAAGGACATTCAAAAAGGCCAGGCGCGCGGAATCGGCAATACCGTCATGTATGTCGGGGCAAAAACTGGACGGGACGGCATCCACGGCGCGACATTCGCATCAGAGGAGCTCAGCGAAAAATCGGAAGAAAAACGTCCTGCCGTTCAAGTGGGCGACCCGTTCATGGAGAAGCTCTTATTGGAAGCTTGTTTGGAGCTTGTAAAATCCGATGCACTTGTTGGGATCCAGGACATGGGCGCTGCCGGGCTGACAAGTTCATCAGCTGAAATGGCGAGTAAGGCAGGATCCGGAATCGAAATGAACCTTGACTTGGTCCCGCAGCGTGAAACAGGAATGACTGCGTATGAAATGATGCTTTCCGAATCACAGGAACGCATGTTGATCGTCGTCCAAAAAGGCAGGGAAAATGAAATCCAGGAAATCGTCAATAAGTACGATTTGGAAGCAGTGGCGATTGGACGCGTGACCGATGACAAACAGCTTCGCCTGATTCATAAAGGAGAAGTGGTTGCGGATGTACCTGCTGATGCGTTGGCGGAAGAAGCGCCTGTTTACCATAAGCCATCTGAAGTGCCTGTTTACTTCAAGGAATTCCAAGCGATGGAAACCGAAACGCCTAAACTAGAAAATTATGACGAAACGTTAATGGAGCTGTTGAAGCAGCCGACGATCTCCAGCAAGGAATGGGTATATGATCAATATGACTATCAAGTTCGTACAAGCACGGTCGTTTGCCCAGGATCAGATGCTGCGGTTGTGAGAATCAGGGGGACAAGAAAAGCCCTCGCGATGACAACGGATTGCAACTCCCGCTATCTATACCTGGATCCGGAAACAGGCGGAAAAATCGCCGTTGCCGAGGCAGCGCGCAATATTGTCTGTTCTGGCGGGAAGCCTTTGGCCATCACGGATTGCTTGAACTTCGGAAATCCAGAAAAGCCGGAAATTTTCTGGCAGCTGGAAAAAGCGGTCGATGGCATGAGCGACGCTTGCCGTTTGCTTGAAACGCCTGTCATCAGCGGAAATGTCTCGCTTTACAACGAAACGAATGGAACGGCCATCTATCCTACACCGGTCGTAGGTATGGTCGGGTTGGTGGAGGACCTAGATCATGTCACAACGCAAACGTTTAAAGAGAGCGGCGACCTGATTTACTTAATCGGGGAAACGAATTCGGAATTTGGCGGAAGCGAACTTCAAAAGCTTGTGCATGGAAAGATCTTCGGAAAATCTCCTGAATTGGATCTTGCCCTGGAAGCAAAAAGACAGGAACAATTATTAAAGGCGATCCGGGCAGGATTGGTTGCTTCGGCACATGATGTAGCGGAAGGAGGAACGGCTGTCGCATTGTCGGAATCCCTTTTCGGTACAGAAGGACTTGGTGCAACGATCAAGCTTCCAGGAGAAGTGGTATCTGCTCTGTTCAGCGAAACGCAATCACGTTTTATCGTAACGGTGAAACAAGAGAACAAGGATGAGTTTGAAGAAATGGTTCAAGATGCTTCATGCATCGGCGAAGTGACGGAATCAAGTAAACTTATGATTCAAACAGACTCAGGCAAAATACTTATCGAAAAAGACGTTCAACAATTGGAGAACGCCTGGAGAGGAGCCATCACATGCTTGCTGAATTAAAAGGTTTGAATGAAGAGTGTGGAATATTCGGCGTTTGGGGGCATCACCAAGCTGCACAGATGACCTATTACGGCTTGCACAGCCTTCAACATCGCGGCCAGGAAGGGACGGGCATCGTCGTTTCAGATGGCCAGCGGCTGAAGGGCCTCAAAGGTGAAGGGCTCGTCACGGAAGTCTTTAAACAAGATAAGCTTCAGGATTTAGTCGGAAAGGCAGCCATCGGGCATGTACGCTATGCCACTGCTGGAGGGGGAGGCTATGAAAATGTCCAGCCCCTCCTGTTCAATTCTCAGGAAGGCAGCCTGGCGCTTGCCCACAATGGGAACCTTGTCAACGCGAATGCCCTGAAACATCAACTGGAGCGGCAAGGAAGCATTTTTCAAACGAGCTCGGATACTGAGGTGCTGGCGCATTTAATCAGACGAAGCGGCTATGCATCATTTAAAGAACGCTTGAAAAATGCTATGTCCATGCTCAAAGGCGCCTATGCCTTTCTTGTCATGACGGAAACGGAAATGATGATTGCGCTGGATCCGAATGGATTGAGGCCGCTATCGATCGGCCGAGTTGGGGATGCCTATTGTGTAGCTTCCGAAACATGTGCGTTTGATGTGGTGGGTGCAGAGTTTATCAGGGACGTGGAGCCTGGCGAGCTGATCATCATTGATGATGACGGCATCCGCTCCGAACATTTCACGTATTCCACACAAAAGTCCATTTGCACGATGGAATACATTTACTTCTCAAGGCCGGATAGCAACATTCACGGAATCAATGTCCATACGGCACGAAAAAATTTGGGTAAAAGGCTCGCTATGGAAGCACAGATCGAGGCAGATGTCGTAACTGGTGTGCCGGATTCCAGCATCTCGGCTGCCATCGGGTTTGCCGAAGCCTCAGGGATTCCATATGAATTGGGATTGATCAAGAATCGCTATGTGGGCAGGACATTCATTCAGCCTTCTCAATCCCTGCGGGAGCAAGGGGTCAAGATGAAGCTTTCCCCTGTCCGTGGTGTCGTGGAAGGAAAGAGGGTCATAATGGTCGATGATTCGATCGTCAGAGGGACGACAAGCCGACGGATCGTCACGATGCTGAAAGAAGCAGGTGCAAAGGAAGTTCACGTTTGCATCAGTTCGCCTCCGATCAAAAACCCTTGCTACTATGGAATCGATACGTCGTCACATGAAGAGTTGATTGCAGCTGCTCATTCCGTCGAACAGATACGGGACATCATCGGTGCAGATTCTTTGACGTTCCTGAGTGTCGAAGGAACACTGGCCGGAATCGGACGTAAAGTTGAAGGAGATACTTGCGGGCAGTGTATGGCATGCTTCACAGGAAAATATCCGACGGAAATTTATCCGGATACACTATTGCCGCATGAAAAAGAACTTGTTCGTTAATTGGAGGGAACTGTAATGGCAAATGCATATCGACAAGCAGGTGTTGATATTGAAGCAGGATACGAAACGGTGGACCGCATTAAAAAACACGTAGAAAGAACAAACCGCCTCGGCGTGATGGGCGCTTTGGGCAGCTTTGGCGGCATGTTCGACCTTTCAGCCCTTCAATTGAAGGAGCCGGTTCTCGTCTCCGGCACAGATGGAGTGGGAACGAAGCTTAAGCTTGCCTTCTTGGCAGACCGCCATGATACGATCGGCATCGATTGTGTGGCCATGTGTGTCAATGACATCGTCGTACAAGGAGCAGAACCGTTATATTTCCTTGATTATATTGCCTGTGGCAAAGCCGTTCCCGAGAAGCTCGAGCAGATTGTCAAAGGAATCGCCGATGGCTGTGAACAGGCTGGATGTGCACTGATTGGCGGTGAGACAGCTGAAATGCCGGGCATGTATGATGAAGAAGAGTATGATTTAGCCGGCTTCACAGTCGGAGCTTGCGAGAAAAGCCGATTAGTGAACGGGGAAGCGATTGAAACCGGGGATGTCTTGATCGGCCTTCCATCCAGCGGCATCCACAGCAACGGCTATTCGCTCGTGCGTAAAATCTTTTTTGAAAATCACAGCTTTGATATGGACACTGAATTACCTGAACTTGAACGCAGCCTTGGTGATGAGCTTTTGACCCCGACCAAAATCTATGTTAAGCCTGTTTTAGACGTGCTGAATCATTTCGAAATCCATGGCATGGCCCATATAACAGGCGGCGGCTTCATAGAAAATATCCCCCGGATGCTTCCTGAAGGTCTCGGAGTGGATATCGAGCTTGGTTCATGGCCGATTCCAGCCATCTTTGGTACGCTTGAGAAATACGGAAGCTTGACGCAGCAAGATATGTTCAATATTTTTAACATGGGCATCGGTTTTGTTTTTGCCGTTCCAGCAGAGAAAGCCTCTGCAATCATCACGTACCTGAGCGGAATCGATGAAGAAGCATATGAAATCGGGAACGTCAGCAAAGGTGAAGGGGTTCGTTTTAAATAATCGAGCCTCCCTCCGAGGAAATCAACATCGTACAACGCATGTTGAAAAGCAACAAACATTACAAAAGAGCCTTGGTGAAAAATCTAAAGGATATGGAGGCAGCGCAATGAAACTAGCGGTATTCGCCTCAGGGAGCGGAAGCAACTTTCAATCAATCGTCAATGCCATCCATGAAGGCAGGCTAGATGCCAGCGTTGAAGTGTTAATATGCGACAAACCCGATGCGTTTGTCATCGAGCGGGCGACAAAGGAAAACATTCCTTACTTTGCATTTCAAGCAAAAGAATATGAGAACAAAACAGCCTATGAGCGTGTGATCATTGAAAAACTTGAAGAGCATGGCATTGATTTCATCGCACTTGCAGGCTATATGAGATTGATCGGTCCTACGTTATTGGAAAGATATCCGGAAAAGATCGTGAACATCCATCCTTCCTTGCTGCCATCCTTCCCAGGCAAGGATGCAATCGGACAAGCGTTCCGCGCAGGTGTGAAAGTGACAGGCGTGACGATTCATTATGTAGATGCAGGAATGGACACAGGTCCAATCATTGCCCAAAAGGCAGTTGACTTGGAGGAGGATGAGACGGAGGAAAGCATTGCAGCGAAAATCCATGAAGTGGAGCATGCGATATATCCAGAGACCTTGCAAAAAATACAGGCAAACTTAAGTAGAGTTTAGTAAAGGGAGGAGAGCGTTCAATGAAAAAAAGAGCCCTTATCAGCGTATCCGATAAAAGTGGCATTATTGAATTTGCAGAGCAATTGATCGAGCTGGACTTTGAGATTTTATCAACCGGCGGCACGAAAAAGGTTCTTGAGGAAAATGGAGTTCCGGTCATCGGCGTGGATGATGTAACTGGATTTCCTGAAATTTTGGATGGGCGAGTCAAAACGCTTCACCCGAATATCCACGGAGGATTGTTGGCAAAGGTTTCGAATCTTGAGCACAAAGCGCAAATCGATTCACAGAATATCAGACCGATCGATTTGGTTTGCGTCAATTTATATCCTTTTCAACAAACGGTAGCAAAACCAAACGTAGCTTTCGAGGATGCCATTGAAAACATTGATATCGGCGGTCCGTCTATGCTTAGATCAGCAGCGAAGAATTTCGAATCCGTGACGGTGATTGTCGATGCATTGGACTACGATAAAGTATTGGCGGAGCTTAAGCAAGGCGGCACGACTTTGGAAACAAGACAAAAGCTCTCTGCCAAAGTATTCCGTCATACTGCTTCCTACGATGCATACATTGCGGAATATATGACAAAGCAGGCTGGCGAGGACTTGCCTGAACGCGTTACGTATACGTATGAATTGAAACAGCCGCTTCGCTACGGGGAAAACCCCCATCAAAAAGCGGCTTTTTATGAAAATCCGCTGGGATCTTCTTTTTCAATTGCAAAAGCACGCCAGCTTCATGGAAAAGAGTTGTCGTACAACAACATTCATGATGCCGATGCTGCATTGCAAATCGTTAAGGAGTTCACCGAACCTGCTGCAGTGGCAGTCAAGCATATGAACCCATGCGGGGTCGGAGTCGGACAGACGATAGAAGATGCTTTTTCGAAAGCATTCGCTGCAGATCCAGTTTCCATTTTCGGCGGAATCGTAGCATTCAACCGGGCTGTCGATGCTGCGACTGCAAAGCGCCTGCATGAAATATTCCTTGAAATCGTCATTGCACCTGCATTTTCTGACGAAGCGGTTGAAATTTTAACTGGCAAGAAAAATATCAGGTTATTGACGATTCCTTTCGATCACTCCATCGAAGGTGAGAAAATGCTCACATCCGTGGAAGGCGGCCTTTTGATCCAGGATCAGGATGCTTACAGCCTTGTTGATGCAGAAGTAAAGGTGGCAACCGATCGTGAGCCGACCGAAGAAGAAATGGCAGCATTAAAATTGGCATGGAAAGTAGTTAAACATGTAAAATCCAACGCAATTGTGGTTGCAGACAAGGATATGACACTGGGCGTAGGTGCGGGTCAAATGAACCGTGTCGGCGCTGCAAAAATTGCACTTGAGCAGGCTGGCGAAAAGGCAAAAGGAGCCGTCCTCGCATCCGATGCCTTCTTCCCGATGGATGATACGGTCGAAGCAGCTGCAAAAGCGGGCATCACGGCGATCATCCAACCAGGTGGATCGATTCGTGATGAGGATTCGATCAAAAAAGCCAATGAGTATGGCATTGCAATGGTCATGACAGGAGTTAGACATTTTAAGCATTGATATTTTGAAAGGTGGTGGATTCACCGCCTTTTTTCATAGCGGGCAGAGTCTTGAGGGCTGGTAGGGATTGCAGAAGTTAGCGAAAATTGTCGATTGGCCGATATCCTGACTCCCCCTAGCTGGTTCCGCTCGGCTCCATTGCCGGATTGCAACCAGCTAGGGGGAATTGCGGGCAGCGGTCATCCTTGAGTGGAAATCCAACTAAGATGTTAAGCGTAATCGTAATCAAACAATGAATCATCTCGAATGGAGGCGTGTCGTTTGAAAGTATTAGTGATTGGCCGTGGAGGCAGGGAGCATGCGATTTGCAAAAAGATAAGCGAAAGTACGAAGCTGACCGAACTATTTTGTGCGCCTGGAAATGCAGGGATCGCTACAGTTGCAGCGCTTGTCCCCCTGAATGAAACCGATTTTGAAGGTCTTGTCGATTTTGCGAAGAACAAGGGGATTGATCTGACGGTAGTCGGGCCGGAGAATCCGTTGGCAGATGGGATCGTCGATCGATTTGAAGCCGAAGGACTAACTATTTTCGGACCGAAAAAGGATGCCGCACAGATTGAAGGAAGTAAATCCTTTGCAAAAGATTTAATGAAGAAGTACGAAATCCCGACAGCCGCTTACGGTACCTTTGATAAGTATGAAGAAGCCAAGGCGTATATTCTTAAGCAGGGTGCTCCGATTGTCATTAAAGCAGATGGATTGGCTGCTGGTAAAGGTGTTGTCGTCGCGATGACCCTCGAAGAAGCGCTGGCATCCTTGGAAGAAATGATGGTGGAAGAAAAATTTGGCCAAGCATCTTCACAAATTGTCGTTGAAGAATTTTTGGAAGGTGAAGAGTTTTCATTCATGGCTTTTGTCAATGGTGAAAAGGTTTATCCGATGGTGATCGCCCAAGATCATAAACGGGCGTTTGATGGGGACCAAGGTCCGAATACCGGCGGAATGGGAGCATATTCACCGGTTCCGCATATCCCAAAGGAATTTGTGCGCCAGTCCTATGAAGAGATTCTACTCCCCACAGCTGAAGGGCTGGTTCGGGAAGGGAAAAGTTTTTGTGGAATATTATATGCGGGACTGATTTTGACCAAAGAAGGTCCAAAAGTCATCGAATTCAATGCACGCTTCGGAGATCCCGAGACACAGGTCGTGCTGCCTCGATTGCAGTCGGATATTCTCGATGTCTTCCAAGCAGTATTGAAAAGGGAAGATTTCGAGCTGGAATGGAGCAATGAAACCGTTCTTGGGGTGGTATATGCATCAGCGGGATATCCAGATAGCTATGAGAAAAATATCGAGCTTCCTGAATTATCTGCATTGAGCCCCTCGACTCTCGTTTACCATGCCGGTACAAAAATCGCCGAAGGAAAACTTGTTTCTGATGGGGGACGCGTCCTTTTATTGGCCGAAAAAGCTCCGAGCCATGAGCAGGCAATTGAACAAGTGTACGAAGAAATGAAGAAAATCCAGTCCCCTTCCTTCTTTTACAGGAAGGATATCGGACAAAAAGCTATCGAACGCGCTTCCTTCTAGATTTGCGGATATAGACATAAAATAGCGCCACAATGCCGCCGATCAATGCGATTAGAACAAATGACATATCGGTGAGATATTCCATGAACATGATATAACATGCACTCCTTTTTTTAAAAATGCAGGGCGGAATTATAATCCGCCCTTTTTGTTTTTGGCTGTTTTTTGCTATTTTGAAGTTGAAACTTTGCTTAAGCCCAAGCAAAAGAGCCTTGTTTTTTAATGATGGTTTTGTTGATTGGATTGATTTTGCTTTTGATGATTGGAAGAAGTGGCTTGATCCACTTTGTTTTCAAAAAACTCAACGGCTGCTTCCAAGTCCGGATTGTTGTTTCCATTTTCGGATCGATTGCCGCCTTGCTTATTTTCAAACGTCTTCATCATATTTTTGACATCCTGGCTGCCGCTGTTTTTTGATTCCTTTTTTTGATTTTGGTGGCTGAAATCATCGCCCAGCTCATTTTTAAAAGAATTCATAGCGGCTTTTACCTCTGGACTGACGTTGGCACTGCCTTGCTGATATTCTTGGTGCGTGGATTGCTGCTGATGGGAATCTTCATGTGAATGCTCCTGTTTATTTTTGCCCATGCCCATGAAAGAACCCATGGAAGAGGCCATTTTACCTCCGCCATCCATCATGGCAGTCAGTGGACAATAGCGAAGAATTCCTTCCCCAACCTTCATGGCGCCTAGTAATGCAAGCAGCAGGTAAGAATTCTTCCAAGGACGTCTTGTTAATTTTGCAGTGGAAAATGTTAGGACGGTCAATCCTAATGTGATTCTGACCAAAGCGTTGATGATACCGATATTTGGGCTGATTTTCATGTTCAATGCACTCCTTCACATAATTTTTACATTTAAATTTCAACTCTTTAGTGTGATAAATAGAAAAATATGTTAGTATAATAAACAAATATTTAGAAAACTACTCCTTAGGGAGGAATGATGATGGCAGAACAACGATACCGTTGGAAAAACAAACAAATAAGAGACCACGTGGCAGTGTTGAATCACAAAAAGTCACCGTCCATCGTGCTGAAAAATGCTCGTTATTTGCACTCCGTTTTCAAAAAATGGCTGACAGGGAACATCTGGATCCTTGATGACCGCATTGTGTATGTAGGGGAAGCGATGCCGGAAAATATACAGGGCTGTGAAATTGTCGACTGTTCCTCATACACACTGGTACCGGGCTATATTGAACCGCATGTTCATCCATTTCAATTATATAATCCCCAATCCTTTTCTCAGTATGCATCACAAACCGGCACAACGACTTTCATCAATGATAATTTAATGCTGGTTTTATTGTTGGGAAAAAAGAAAGCGTTTTCTTTATTGGGGGAACTGAAGAAATTACCTGTTACGATGTATTGGTGGAGCCGTTTTGATTCGCAGACAGAGCTGAGTAATGAAGAAACCGTCTTTTCACCTGGTGAGGTAAAAGCGTGGATTGAACATGAAGATGTTGTTCAAGGAGGAGAGTTGACCTGTTGGCCGAAGCTGTTAGCCGGCGATGACCTCATCCTCCACTGGATTCAAGAGACAAAAAAGGCTAAGAAAAAAATCGAAGGCCATTTCCCGGGCGCATCTGAAATGACGCTTGCCAAAATGGCCCTGCTTGGGGCAGATTGTGATCATGAAGCGATGAATGGCAAGGAAATTTACGACCGGCTCATGCAGGGATATATGGTTTCGCTGCGCCATTCCTCCATCAGACCTGACCTTCCTGTGCTTTTAAAGGACATGAGGGAAATGGGGATCGATCAATATGATTCCATGTTCTTCAATACAGACGGTTCGACTCCTGGATTTTATGAAGATGGTGTTCTGGACCGGGTCATAAAGATGGCCATCGAGGAAGGCATTCCGCCGATCGATGCCTATCATATGGCATCGTATCATGTTGCAAAATATTATGGCTTCCAGCATCTCCACGGCATGATTGCCACCGGAAGAATTGCGAACATCAACTTATTGGAGGATGAAAATAATCCAACACCGGTCAGCGTTATCTCCAAAGGGAAATGGATTATGCGCGATGGTGAACTAGTGGAGGATATGCAGGAAATCTCCTGGGCTGAACATGGTTTTTCTCCATTGAGTTTCAATTGGGATCTCACGATGGATGATCTGCAGTTTTCCATGCCTTTTGGAATTGAAATGGTGAACGATGTTATCACGAAACCATATTCGATCACCATGGATGTTGCCATCGACGAATTGCCGATGAATCATGATGAAAGCTTCCTGATGCTTCTCGACCGTAATGGTGAATGGAGGATCAACACCCTCGTCAAAGGGTTTGCCGACAGCGTCAGAGGCTTTGCGTCATCTTTTTCAAATACAGGTGATATCATATTGATCGGAAAATGCAAAAAAGATATGCTCCTTGCCTTTAAACGGATGAAAGAACTTGGCGGGGGCATCGTGCTGACGGAAAATGAACAAGTCCTTCATGAAATTCCGTTGGTATTATCCGGCGTCATGTCAGAGAAAGAGATGCCTCAGCTCATTGAAGAGGAAAAAACCCTGAAGCGATTACTAAAAGAACGGGGATATCCATTTGGAGATCCAGTCTATTCCCTACTCTTTTTCTCGTCTACACATTTGCCTTATATACGCATCACACCGAGGGGAATGTACGATGTAATGAAGAAAACGGTACTCTTTCCAACGATAATGCGTTAAAATAATAAAGAGACAGTCTGTTCAAAGGGGAGAAGGTTGTTGGTAAAAAAATTCATCACATGAGTTTGATTGAACGGAAGGTGTGAGACTCTGCAGCGGAGCGAGCATCCTGCCGTGGAGATCAAATTATGCTAGCAAACTTTATGAATAGAGCAGGTTATAAAGAAATATAGGGGTGTCAATTTTATGCTGAAAAAAATGCTGGTGCTAATACTGGCAGCTGTATTAATGCTTTCTGCATGCGGTGGAAAAACAGAGAAAACCGCAGATCCGAAAGCGAAGTCCAATGAGAATTCTAAAACAACCAGTGAGCAGAATCCACAGGAAAATCAGAAAAAGGACGAATATCCTTACCATTATCCACTGACGGGAATCGGGACGAATGAAGAGCCCAAAAGGCGTTCTGTTGCAGTCATGATCAATAACTTCCCGGCAGCACGCCCACAGTCCGGTTTGCAAAAGGCGGATGTGACCTATGAAGTGTTGGCTGAAGGCGATATCACACGCTTCCTTGCCATTTTCCAAAGTGAACTCCCTGAAAAAGTCGGTCCTGTCCGAAGTGCACGCGACTATTTCATCAATTTGGCCAAAGGATATGACAGCTTGTACATTGCGCACGGCTACAGTCCGGAAGCAAGGCAAATGCTGATGTCCGGCTACATCGACAATCTCAATGGCATTCAGTATGATGGAACGCTTTTCAAAAGGGCAAGCTTCCGAAAAGCGCCGCACAATTCATACATTACCTTCGAAAATATCCAAAAAGGAGCCGATCAGCGCGGCTACGAAATGGATACACCGCCCGCGCCGCTGCCATTCATGACAAAGGATGAAGCAGACAAGCTGACAGGCGATGACGGAAAGAACGTGATGATTTCTTATTATCACAACCAATCCTTTGAAGTCGTGTACGAATACGATGATAGTTCGAAAAAATATAAAAGATATTCCGGAGGGGAACTGACTGCGGATTTAGATACTAAAGAGCCGGTCCTTCTTGACAATATTTTCATCATTGAAACCGATCACAAGATCATTGACAGCCATGGCCGCCGTGATATTAACTTAAAATCAGGGGGAAATGCCTACCTCGTCCAAAGAGGCGTAGTCAAAAAGGTTCAATGGAAAAACATTGAGGGCCGTATCCTTCCGTATGAAAACGGAAAAGCATTGAATTTCGTCCAGGGGAAAACATGGATCAACATCGTACCGACCGATCCCGGCTTGGATGAGATGGTATCATTCCATAAAGAATAGTGAAATTAAAGGAGATAAAAGCATGCAAATTGAAAAATTAAGAGGAAAAGAACTCGATCAGCTTTTTAAAGCCGTTTTAACTCTTAAAGATCTTGAAGAATGCTATCTATTTTTTGATGACCTAGCCACAGTGAACGAAATCCAATCCCTAGCCCAGCGCCTGGAAGTAGCCAGAATGCTGCGCGACGGAAAAACATATCACAAAATCGAAACCGAAACAGGAGCGAGCACCGCAACCATCTCCCGCGTCAAACGCTGCTTGAACTACGGCAATGACGCATACTTAATGGTCCTGGATCGATTAAAAGACGAAGATGAAAGCAAAGAAACAGAAGCAGAATAATTTCTATTGAAAAGGCAGCGGGGTTGATCCCCGTTGCTTTTTGTTATTTTAGGGCGAGGACGTCGGTTTGTGGATGGATTTTGGGGAACGAAGGTGGCAGGATGCATGGCAGATGAAATCTGGTGCCCGTAGTGGAGAGAAAGTAGATTGAGGGGAACCAGAATCGAGGTCAGGTGCCCGTTGTGGAGAAAAAGTGGATTGAGGGGAATCAGAATTGCAGTCTGGTGCCCGTAGTGGAGAGAAAGTAGATTGAGGGGAACCAGAATTGCAATCTGGTGCCCGTCGTGGAGAAAAAGTGGATTGAGGGGAACCAGAATCGGATTCAGGTTCCCGTCGTGGAGGAAAAGTGGATTGAGGGGAACCAGAATCGAGGTCAGGTGCCCGTTGTGGAGGAAAATAGGATTGAGGGGAATCAGAATCGCAGTCTGATGCCCGTCGTAGGAAGAAAATGGAATAAGGGGAATCAGAATTGCAATCTGGTGCCCGTCGTGGAGGAAAATTGGATTGAGGGGAACCAGA
>NZ_RCVZ01000027.1 GCF_003668575.1 Falsibacillus albus
GGGCATCAGATCGTCATTCTGGTTACCTTTATTTCTATTTCTCCTTACCAAGGGCATCAGATCCTCCATCTTAGTTCCCAATTCTTCTGTTCAAAGCATTAAATAGTTGTTCCTGCAGCAGATAATCCGCTTCCTGAATATGTAGACATAGATAACCTTGAAACAAGATGCACCACATTTCAAAAATAACTGTTTATTCCCTTCAGCATTCATATAAAAAATGACAAAAGGCATCGGGAACTTTACTTCCCGATGCCTTTTACCGGCAAATGAAAAAGCTGACGGCCACAGGCCATCAGCTTTTTTTTGTATTATTTATTAAAGTGCACTTCTTCATGAATCAATGTAGGTGCTTCAACTTTATTTTTGGAAATGGAAATGTTCGAGTAAAGTTTTTCTTTTACCTCATCTACATTTTCTTGGTTTGCGTAGATCGTTGCGAGCGACTCGCCTTTTTTGACGGAATCGCCGATTTTCTTCCTTAGCATCAGTCCTACGGCTAGATCGATTTCTGATTCCTTCGTCGCGCGTCCTGCACCTAAAAGCATTGCAGCAGTACCGATTTCATCTGCAACGATTTCGGAAACATAGCCATCCTCTTTCGCTTCAAGTTCGAAAATGTATTTTGCCTGCGGAAGTTTTTCTGGCTGATCGACAACGGAATCATCCCCGCCTTGTGCTTTTAGGAAGACCTTGAAAGCTTCAAGCGCAGATCCGTCTTTCATCGCTTCGATCAGCATTCCTTTTGCTTCTTCGATGCTTGAAGCTTTCTCTGCTAGAACCACCATATTGCTTCCCAGTGATAAACATAGTTCCGTCAGATCATCTGGACCTTCCCCTTTAAGGGTGTCGATCGCTTCCTTCACCTCAAGGGCATTTCCGATTGCAAAACCAAGCGGCTGGCTCATGTCTGAAATGACAGCCATTGTCTTTCTGCCGACATTATTCCCGATATTCACCATTGCCTGAGCCAAGTCACGTGAATCATCCAGGGTCTTCATGAACGCCCCGGCACCGGTTTTTACATCAAGTACAATTGCATCGGCACCTGCAGCGATTTTCTTGCTCATGATTGAACTGGCAATCAGAGGGATTGAATTGACAGTTGCCGTCACGTCTCTGAGTGAATAAAGCTTTTTATCGGCTGGGGTCAGATTTCCGCTTTGGCCGATGACAGCAATTTTATTTTCATTGACTAAACGGATAAATTCATCATTTTCGATCTCAACATGAAATCCTTCTACGGATTCAAGCTTGTCTATCGTGCCGCCAGTATGCCCCAATCCTCTGCCGCTCATTTTTGCGACAGGAACACCAACTGCTGCCACCAATGGTCCCAGTACGAGCGTTGTCGTGTCGCCTACCCCGCCTGTTGAGTGCTTATCCACTTTAATACCGTTGATCGCACTCAAATCGATTGTATCGCCGGAATGCACCATTGCCATTGTTAAGTCAGCCCGCTCCTGCTCTGTCATACCTTGGAAATATACGGCCATCGTCCAGGCACTCATCTGATAATCGGGAATATCCCCTTTTGTATATCCTTCTACTATAAAATTAACTTCTTCGGTACTTAATTCTTTTCCATTACGTTTCTTTTCGATCAAATCGACCATTCTCATGCCGTTCACCACTTTCTTAAAACTAGATTGATTTTATGATTTCTTTTACATATGTTAAGAAATTTGTTCGAACCTTTTCAGTCGTTTCAATGACTTCATCGTGCGTAAGAGGCTGATCCAGAATGCCTGCAGCCATATTGGAAATGCATGAAATCCCAAGGACGTTCATTTGGGCATGGCGAGCCACGATCACTTCCGGCACAGTGGACATCCCTACTGCGTCACCGCCAAGTGTACGGAACATCCTGATTTCTGCAGGTGTTTCATAGGCAGGACCCGTATTCCCCACATATACACCCTCCTGGATCTTGATGTTCAATTTGTCCGCTATGTCTCTTGCAGTGTGTCTCAATTCCTTATTATATGCCTCTGACATATCAGGAAAGCGCACACCTAGCCTTCCATCATTCGGACCAATCAGCGGATTTCCGCCCATATTGTTGATGTGATCTGAAATAATCATCAGATCGCCGGGCTCAAAGCTCTCATTTACCCCGCCAGCTGCATTTGTAACGATTAAAGTTTCCACTCCCAATGCTTTCATTACGCGCACAGGAAATGTGACCTGATCGAATTCATAGCCTTCGTAGTAATGAAATCTCCCTTGCATTGCCACTACTTCTTTTCCGCTCAATTGTCCAAACACAAGCTGTCCGGCATGTCCGGCAACTGTTGAAATTGGAAAATCAGGAATTTCATTATATGGAATTCGAACCGGGTTCTCAATTTCATCAGCCAAAACACCAAGTCCCGATCCTAAAATAAGACCAATGGATGGAGTTCCAGTATATTTGTTTTTTAGAAAGTCAGATGCTTTCTGGATTTGTTCAAGATTCATGTTTATTCCCCTTTAAGATCATTTAAGAAGCTTTCCCCGTATTCAGGCAGTTTCACGCCGAAATTTTCTGCAACCGTCGCGCCGATATCCGCGAACGTTTTTCTGATCGGAAGCTCTTTACCTCCATGCATCCTTGTAGAGTATACAAGCAAAGGAACATATTCACGCGTATGATCCGTTCCATGATGTACAGGATCATTCCCGTGGTCTGCCGTTATGATCAATAAATCTTCATCCGTCATCTTTTCAAAAACTTCAGGCATTCTGGCATCGAATTCCTCCAACGCCTTTCCATAGCCTTCCGGGTCGCGGCGATGACCGTACAACGCATCAAAATCAACCAAGTTCAAAAAGCTTAGTCCTGTGAACTCCTTGTCCATCACCTTGATCAATTGATCCATTCCATCCATATTGGACTTTGTCCGGATCGCTTCTGTCACACCTTCCCCATCATAAATGTCTGAAATTTTCCCGAGAGCGATCACGTCATAATCTGCATCCTTCAATTCATTCATGACGGTACGATCGAAAGGCTTCAGTGCATAGTCGTGACGGTTGGATGTTCTGGTAAATTTGCCTGGTTCTCCAAGGAACGGCCTCGCAATTACCCTGCCGACCATATATTTTTCATCAAGGGTAAGCTCCCTGGCAATTTCACAAATCTTGTAAAGCTCATCCAACGGGACGATTTCCTCATGCGCAGCAATCTGCAAAACCGAATCAGCGGATGTGTAGACAATCAGGCTGCCAGTTTCCATCTGTTCTTTCCCGAGTTCATCCAAAATCTCTGTTCCGCTGGCAGGCTTGTTTCCGATTACTTTCCGCCCTGTTTTTTCTTCCAACTCGTTGATGAGTTCATCTGGAAATCCTTCAGGGAAAACCTTGAACGGAGTTTCGATATGAAGGCCCATAATCTCCCAATGACCGGTCATCGTATCCTTTCCATTCGATGCTTCCTGCATTTTTGTATAGTAAGCCAGTGGCTTTTCAGCTTTTTCGATCCCTTTGATCTCCCGAATATTTGAAAGGCCGAGCTTGCCTAGATTCGGCATGTTCAAGCCTCCCATTTGCTCTGCAATGTGACCGAAAGTATCTGCTCCAAGATCATTGAATCTCCCTGCGTCGGGAGCTTCACCGATGCCCACTGAATCCATGACGACGAGGTGGATCCTTTTATATGTATCGTTCATTTTTTAATTCCTCCTAAATCTCAAAGTAAAGCGTTTTCAATGATGCTATTATCATACCCCTTTTTTTGGGGGATTACCAACCCGGACATACGTCAGAAGTCTGACATCTATATTGTAATTCAAAAACACTCTTTTTGACAAGCAAAAAAGCCAGCCGATCTATCACCGTCTGGCTTTTAGCCGCTATACCTAGAATGGAAGTTTCATAGATTGCTATGCTCTTGGATGGAATTTGGAATATACGTCTTTAAGCCTTGTTTTTGTTACATGCGTGTAGATTTGTGTGGTAGAAATATCTGCATGTCCCAGCATTTCCTGCACCGCCCTCAGATCGGCCCCATTTTCCAATAAATGAGTCGCAAATGAATGACGCAACGTATGCGGCGTCAAATCCTTTTCAATGTTGGCTTTCTTTGCAAGCCCTTTTAAGATCTTCCAAAATCCTTGTCGTGTCAGCCCATTGCCATGATGATTCAAAAATAGGGCATCTGTTTTATACTTCGGAGATCTCAACTTTGTACGCCCGTCCTTTAAATAATCCTCCAATGCCGAGGCAGCTGTCCTTCCCAACGGAATGATCCGTTCTTTATTGCCCTTTCCAATGCATCTGACAAAGCCCATTGTCAGATGTACATCGTCAACATTCAAACTGATGAGTTCGCTCACTCGAATCCCTGTGGCATATAATATTTCAAGCATAGCCTTATCCCTGATGCCAAAAGGAGGTGCATCGACAGGCGCTTCAAGCAAGGATTCAACCTCCCCGAGGCTGAGCACCTTCGGGAGTGTCCTTCCCTGTTGAGGTGATTCAATATGGACGGATGGATCTTGATCCACTGCTTTTTCCCGTAATAGAAATTGATGAAACGAACGGATGGATGCTACATGCCTAGCTACCGTCCTCACAGATTTCCCCTGATTTTTCAAGTGTCCTAAAAACTGAACGATGTGCACTCGGGACACATCGTTCAAGGAAGACACTACTTCTACATTCAATAAATACTTCAAATAATTTTTCAAGTCCCGTTCATAGGATACTACAGTGTTTTTCGCTAATCCTTTTTCAACAATCATATAATGGATGAAATCCTTTAAACGATCTTCCACTCTCACTACTCCCCGTCTACATAAAAAAATATTAGCCGGTTGAACCAATCCACAGTTTCTCCTGTTGCACTATTGAACACCTTCACTGCTGATCCTTCCGGTTCATCATATCGATGCTGATCTTGATATTCTTGGTTTACCCACATAATACCACAGTAAAAGAGAATCGTGCATCCGGTAAACAATATGAATACTCTGAATGACTGCCATAGTAATTTTATCCACGCACCCAAAGGTCTTCTACCCCTTTTGATTTAGTTTCATTAATACAAGCTATGCCAGTCTGAAAGCATTTTATACCTTGGATGCTTTATTTAAATATAAATAAGACCTTTTCATATCGAAAAGGTCTTTTATTTCACTCTGAGCTTTCATCGCTATCCTTTTCCTGGCAGCGCCAGCAGATGCCGTGAAAGGTCAGGCGGTGGTCTTTTATTTTGAAATTCCAATCTTTTTCTACAACTTTTTCAACATCACCCAAAAGGTCATCCTGAATTTCATCAACTGCCCCGCATTCTATACAGACAAGGTGATGATGGAAATGCGCAGCGCCTTCCTGCCGTAAATCATAGCGCGATACTCCATCACCGAAATTGATTTTATCCACGACTTTCAATTCGGTTAATAGCTCCAATGTCCGATATACGGTTGCCAGCCCAATTTCAGGGGATTTATCTTTAACGAGAAGGTAAACATCTTCTGCACTTAAATGATCCTCTTCATGTTCAAGCAATACTCTTACAGTGGCCTCCCTCTGTGGAGTAAGCTTGTAGCTAGCCGAATGCAGTTGTTTTTTTATTCGATCGATTCTACCTTCCATGTCAAGAGCCCCTCCCTAGCCATTGTCTTCATTATTATACCAAACAGAATAAAATAAGCAAAATAAAATTATTATTACTAACTAAAAGGAATGATTATCTTTTTAGAATAATTTTAAAAATAATAAATATTGAATAAGGATTGTAAATTCAATGTCGAGCATAGAAGAGGTGCCGTCGTCTGTAAAATCGCCAATAAAAAGACTGGAACCACAAAGGTTGTTGTTCGCGTGAAGGTGAGACCCCACAGCGAAGTGAGTAGAGGGTTGGCGGATGTTCAATTAAGTTCGGCACGTCCTCGAAAAATGTAAGGCATTTTTCTTCGTGCGATGTGTCGCTGCCGAAGTGTTCCTTGTCCTGTGCCAACATCGAACGACCTCACTTCGTGTGAGGCCCCTCGGAAAGCGAGCATCCTTCTGCGGAAATCAATCTTGCACCGACTTTGGCTTATATCTTTAAATATTGAGAATGCAGCCAAACAAAATAACCCCTGACCGATTCAGCCAGGGCATGTAAGTTTTCGATTGAATTTTATGATTTCAGTGTAGAGACGATCGATTTCATCAAGGCCGGCGATAAGTACGCTTCAATGCTTGCCGAAACGGAAATGATTCCGATGGCTATAATAAAAGCTGCGGCATATCTCATGAAAAGTGGAGCAAAAACAAAATTCATCCCCTGTTTTATAAAGATCTTCCTGATCAGCTTTAATGAAAAGCCCACAGATAAAACGGTGATAAAAATAAAGACGGGAATAATCAATAGATTCTGAGGCAGTACGGTAACTACAGAAAGCAAAAATCCTCCCCAGCCCATTTTATTGACCAAGAATCCAACCGTAAACCCAACCACTACCCCCTTCATGAATAAGAGGATAAGAATCAACGGCAAACCGATGATGGAGATGCCAAGAATCCAAATCAAGCCCAAAAATTTTACATTATGAAAAAAACTTTGGCGAAATAAATCTTCTGAAGTTGCTACTTTCCCATCTGCAACCTGTCCGAAAAATTGGCTCAAGTAATAAAATAAATCTTCCTTTTGTCCATACGATAAACTATTCACAACCACCGCGCCAAAGATGACACCCATTAAAAAAAGCACGACGATGAATGAATAAATAGAGGAGTTATCCTGAATATGTTGAGTGAGTGGGTTGGACGAGATTCTTTTCCGCATCTAATTTCCTCCTAAGCTTTGTTAGTAATATGTATGCGGAAAATGTCCATTCTATACCTTGCCCGTCCCCGATCTCCTTATTTAATCTCCCCTATCCACCCGATTCATTTTAACGCTTGACCTTCCCGTATCTCCCCGCGCCGCCAGCTGCAATTTTCAGCGTTCCGCTTCTGGCTGCCATGATTAGATTCACAATTCTTTCCGGAATGATTTCTAATAAATCTTCCCGCTTGCTATCATGCAATATTGCCATCTCAGTTTTATAGACCATCAATAACTTCTGAAGTGTTTTCGGTCCCAATCCCGGCAAAAAATCGAGCGGCACTTGATGGATATATCTTGGACGGCCAGGTTTGCGCTCTGAATCCGCCAATTCAGCGATACGATTGGATACTCCTTTGACAGATGAGGATGATCCACACTTTTGACATCCCCCCTGAACTGGCCACGGCTCCGAGCATTTGGCACAGGCGGTCTCATGATACTTTCCAAGCAGCGGATTCAATCCATAATTGACCTCCACTTTTCTCTTCGCCTTTCCTCCTAAAGCCCACTCTAATTCCTTAAAGGTTGGCTCCGCCATTCTGATCGCTTGATACTCCCTACCTATCTTCCCGAGTGAATGAGCATCTGAATTGGTCAAATATGTATAGGGATGAAGCTCCGAAATCTTGTCTGCCATACTTGTATCGGCGCTGAGTCCTAGTTCGACCCCATCAATCATCTCCGGATCCAAGACTTCTTTCAAAGATTTCTCTACGCCTTTCCCATAAAGGCTTTTAAAGGGGGTAAACACATGTGCCGGGATGAACAGCCCTTCTAGTTCTTTTACTTTCTTTTGCAGACTGATGGCTGAAACATATGCACGCTGTGAGCTGAGATGAATGTTCGTCACAAAATCCGCAAGCCAATCGGAAAATCCCCTCATTAACTGCAAGGTCGGAAAATAGGCGAGCACATGAATCGGTCCTTTACAATTTTGATCATAAATTTCTATTTCAGCACCCGGTATCAATGTTACGGAATTGTTATAAAGCAGCCCCCCTTCTTGGAGCTGCCTTAACTCCCCGCTTTCAATCAGAAGATTGATTTCCTGGATGACATTTGGCGAGTGGCAATCAATCACCCCGACCATGTCAATCCCCTTTGGTCTTTCTGCAAACTTTAAGACATTTTCAAGCGTCAGGGATTCAGCTCCAGTTATTTTCACTGGCCTCCCATAAAAATCACGGCCGATATGTATATGCAAATCGACATAGTAGGTGTTCATTACCTGGTTCTTGCCTCATCAAGCATCAAATATTGGACAGCATAAGCTGTTTTGGCATCATGAATCCTTTGTTCCCGGATATATCCTTCGGCTTCTGCCAGGGTCAATTCAACCAGCTCCACGAATTCGTCTTCATCTGCGGGAAGCGCATCTTCCTTTTTCACGATATCCTTCGCTAAATATAAGTGGACAAGTTCATCCGCGAACCCCGGAGATGTATAAAAAGAAATAATATGTTCAAGCTGTTGACAAGAGTAGCCCGTTTCCTCTTCAAGCTCTCTCATTGCTGTATCATATGGTTTTTCACCCGGCTCGAGTTTTCCTGCAGGTATTTCGACAAGTGACCTTTCCAATGCCTTGCGGTACTGCTCGACCATGACAATTTTGTTATCAGGTGTCAAGGCAAGGACGGCTACTGCTCCCGGATGTTTGATGATTTCTCTCTTTGACGTTTTTCCATCCGGCAGCTCAACGATATCTTCTTGCAAGCTGATAATTTTCCCTTTGAAGATTTCTGTGGACTGCAATGTTTTTTCTTCGAATTTTTTCATATTCATCTTCCTTTCGGTTCTTCGTCTCAATCACTTTTCATACATTTTATCATACTATTTCGGGAGGCAAAGCGATGAAGGTTTACGTGACAGATAAAGGGTTTGTCGTTCAAGGAAAAGCGTGGGAGGTAAAGCAGTACCTTAAAATGCAGCAAAGGCGGTATCCTCGCGTCGCAGATTGGCTAAAGGATGTTTCCCGGGGAATGTAAAATGTAAACAGCTATGCTTTGCTTATTCTTCATCATATCCTTTACTATTAAGGTATCAAATTATCTAAAGGATGTGTGATGAAGTCATGGATAAACGAACACTCGGAAAATCCAATCTAAAGGTCAGCAAGATGGGCTTGGGATGCATGTCCCTCGGAACCGATGAAACGCATGCACGAAGAATCATCGAAGCCGCGCTCGAGGAAGGCATCAATTACTTCGACACCGCCGATCTGTATGATTTCGGTGAAAATGAGAAGCTGGTCGGAAAAACGCTGAATTCCATTCGTGAAGAAGTGATCATTGCCACAAAGGTCGGCAACCGATGGAATGACGCCAAGGATGGCTGGAGGTGGGACCCTTCCAAGGACTATATTAAAGAAGCTGTGAAAGACAGCTTGAAACGCCTTCATGTTGAATACATCGATCTTTACCAATTGCACGGCGGTACCATCGAAGATCCCATAGACGAAACGATTGAAGCGTTTGAGGAGCTGAAGAGCGAAGGATATATCAAGCAGTATGGAATCTCCTCCATCCGTCCGAATGTCATCACGGAATATGTGAAAAAGTCCTCCATTTCCAGTGTCATGATGCAGTACAGCATCCTTGACCGGCGCCCAGAAGAAATGATGACACTCCTGGAAGAAAACAAAATCAGCGTCGTGACCAGAGGGCCGCTGGCAAAGGGCTTATTGTCCGATAAAGGGCTGGACAAGGCCACAGAGAAAATAAAGGAAGAAGGCTATCTATCCTACTCCTTCCATGAATTAGAAGAATTGCTGTCCTCCTTGAAAGAAAAAATGCTCAGCCATAGAAGCATGACAGAGCTTGCCATTCAATATAATCTAAGCCACCCAGCCGTTGCTGCGGTCGTACCCGGCGCAAGCTCCGTCGAGCAAGTGAAGGAAAATGCCAAGGCTGCCAAAGCGGATCAGCTGAACTTTGAAGAAGTAGAATTGATCAAGCATCTTTCAAAATTCACGAAATACGAACAGCATCGTTCATGATTTTTTAAAAAAGGATGCCCCAAGGATCTCCATTCATCCGAGATCTAGGGGCATCCTTTTTTCCATTTTAACGCTGCTCTTTCCGCTTCCTTTACAAATTCATCCTTCCCGCTGATGTATGAATCGATATCATCAGGGTGCTTGTCGGCCAGTTTTTTCTTTAGAGTGCCGTAGCTCCTTGCCGTATTCGGATGTGCGATCAAATAATCCCTGAATGCAAGGTGCCGTTCGATTTCCGGATGATTTACAGGATAGGCATGGAGGTGGAATAGCCTTGTGCCATCCCCGGTTTCATAAAAAAAATATCTCCTTCCGGCTATCCCGTTTTCTCCTCTTGCAATGTATCCTAGCTTCGATTCAATAAGCGGACTTCTTCTGTCAATCCACGATAAATCAGGAACCTCTGCCAACAAATCAATAATCGGCTTTGCTGCCAAACCCGGCACTGCCGTAGAACCGATATGATGGAAATGTACCTGTTCTTGATCCAGCACCAATGACAGACGGTGTACTTCTGATTGGCAAAACGCTTTCCAGTCGGGCTGATATTCTGTCACTTCAACCTTTCTGGCCATTATTTAAAATCCTTCCAATCCATCGGGCTCTCCTTAAGGAGTTCTTCAAATGATTTGTTTTTTTCACGCTGCTTCCTTTCTTCGCGCTTCCTTTCCTCTTCTGCCTCTTTCTGTTGGATTTCTTCCTTTTCCAGTTCTTTTTGCTTCGCTTTCAATTTATCCAGAAGGTTCGAATCCAAGGCATCCTTCAGCGATAATGGCGCGTCTTGTTCCTGCTTCTTTTGTGTTTGCTGCTGCCGTTTTTTCTTTTTCATGTTTCTACTCCCCTGTTTTTTCTATTATTATAGCATTTTTGGCTGGATTTTCATCCAGGGGGTGTCGATAGTTTTAAGCTTTCTATCCCTTAAAGGATGCTCGCTTTCCGAGGTGCGGGCGGTGAGCTTCCTCGGCTTCGCCTGTGGGGTCTCACCTGACCCGCTAATCCCTCCGGAGTCTCGCACCTTCCGCTCCAATCAACAACATATGATGAATTATTATCAAGAAGATTCATTCAAAAAAACAGTCAACAAAAATGACAAAAGGGACCGAGAAAACATTCTCTCGATCCCCATTGGCTTAAAACGCATCCAATATAACATTTTCATCAACACTTAGTTCCGGCTCCGTGGATCCGAGAATGTCTTCAACCGAAAATCCTTTCGCGACTTCCTTCAGCACAAGCCCGTTTTCCGTTACGTCAATCACTGCCCGATCGGTGATGATGCGGTCCACGACTCCTTTTCCAGTCAACGGAAGGCTGCATTCGTCAAGGATCTTGGAATCTCCATTTTTGTTGACATGATCCATGATGACAATGATTCTCCGGGCACCATGGACAAGGTCCATCGCACCACCCATGCCTTTGATCATCTTGCCGGGAATCATCCAGTTTGCAAGGTCCCCTGACTTGGAAACCTCCATTCCGCCCAAGATCGCGATATCGATATGTCCTCCACGTATCATTGCAAATGATTCCGAACTGTCAAAATAAGACGCTCCTGGAATGGCCGTTACCGTTTCTTTCCCGGCATTGATTAAATCCGCCTCTACATCCTCTTCCTTCGGGTAGGGACCGATGCCAAGCAGACCGTTCTCGGATTGAAGCACCACCTGCTTGTTATCGGATATGTAATTTGCTACAAGCGTCGGCATCCCGATTCCCAAATTCACATAAAAGCCATCTTCAATCTCTTTTTCTGCCCTTCTTGCTATCTTTTCGCGTATAAGCGCTTTATTTACAGTCATCCTTCGCCTCTCCCTTCTTCTTTAAATTGATTGTACAGTACGGCGTTCAATCCGCTTTTCCTGCTTCCCTTTTATCAAACGCTGTACATATATGCTTGGTGTATGGATGTCATTCGGATCCAATTCACCGATTTCATGGAGTTCTTCCACTTCAGCGATTGTGATGCGCCCCGCAGCCGCAATCATAGGGTTGAAATTTCGGGCCGTTTTATTGTAAAGAAGATTCCCCATTTTATCTGCCTTCCATGCTCTGACAAGGCTAAAGTCAGCAGTATAGGCTTCCTCGAGCAAATATTCCTTCCCGTTGAACGTCCTCGTTTCTTTTCCTTCTGCAATCGGTGTTCCTACTCCGGCAGGTGTATAGAATGCCGGGATTCCAGCTCCGCCTGCCCGGATTTTTTCGGCCAATGTTCCTTGAGGCACCAACTCCACTTCGATTTCACCCGAAAGCACTTGGCGTTCGAACTCTTTATTCTCCCCTACATAAGATCCAACCATTTTCTTGATTTGCTTATTTTTCAACAGAAGCCCCAATCCCCAATCATCCACGCCGCAATTGTTGGATATGACCGTCAAATCTTTTACCCCTTTTTCCACCAGGGCAAGAATGAGATTTTCAGGAATCCCGCACAAACCGAACCCCCCGACCATCAATGTCGCACCATCATGAATATCGGCCACGGCTTCTTGAAAAGAAGTATATACTTGTTTCATTCTTTCTCATCTCCTTTTTGTCTAGATTTTTTGTATTATCAATGTTTTTCAGAATTTACATAATTACGAGCGCTCGCTCAGGCAAGTTCAACGACTGTCGCTACACCTTGACCGCCACCGATGCATAGGGTTGCAAGCCCTCTTTTTGCTTCTCTCCGCCTCATTTCGTGAATGAGCGTAACTAGGATCCTTGCACCGCTGGCCCCGATCGGGTGACCGAGTGCAATGGCACCGCCGTTGACATTTAGAATTTCCTTATTGAATTTCAATTCACGGTCCACAGCGAGCGATTGAGCGGCAAATGCTTCATTGGCTTCGATCAATTCCATATCACCCATTGTAAGGTTTGTTTTTTCCATTACCTTCTTCACGGCTGCCACAGGACCGATACCCATAATGCTCGGATCAACGCCAGCATTGGCATTTCCTTTAATCGTCACAAGAGGTGCGATTCCCAGCTCGAGTGCCTTTTTCTTCGACATCACCACAAAAGCAGCCGCTCCATCATTGATGCCCGATGCGTTCCCTGCGGTGACGCTTCCATTCTTTTTGAAAGCAGGACGGAGGCCGGAGAGCTTCTCAGCCGTCGTGCCTTTTTTCACATATTCGTCTGTATCGAAAATAACAGGATCGCCTTTTCTCTGCGGAATTTCCACCGCAACGATCTCATCTTTAAATTTTCCCTCTTCAATTGCTTTTGCAGCCTTCATTTGGCTATCTGCTGAAAACTCATCCTGCTCTTCCCGCGTCACATTGTAGCGCTCACAAAGATTTTCAGCAGTCACGCCCATATGGTAGTCATTGAATGCACACCAAAGACCATCGGAGATCATGCTGTCGATCAGCTTTTGATCGCCCATTTTCAATCCATCCCTGGCATTTTTCAGAAGGTATGGCGCCTGGCTCATGTTTTCCATCCCGCCTGCCACGACCACTTCTGCATCTCCGGATAAAATGGCCTGAGTCGCCAGATGGACCGCCTTTAATCCCGAACCGCAAACCTTATTGATCGTCATTGCGGAAACGCTTTCATGAAGCCCCGCCTTCATAGCCGCCTGCCTTGCCGGGTTCTGTCCCAACCCCGCTTGCAGGACATTTCCCATGATCACTTCCTCGACATGCTCATTTTCCAATCCCGCACGGCTGATTGCTTCTTTTATTACTGCCGCCCCAAGTTCTGGAGCGGATATGTTTTTTAAACTGCCATTGAAACTTCCAATAGCTGTACGAACAGCGCTTACAATTACTACTTCACGATTTTCCACCAGTTGTCCCCTCCTGTTAAAAAATGAAATCTATGAATTATTTTCGATAAAAACAAAAAAAATCCTCTAATTTTGTCAAAAATCCTATTATTCTTGCTTTTCTGTCTAAAACATTTTTACAATAAAGATGATTGTACAGGGAGGGAGAAAGATGACATATCCAAAAAAAGCAACCTTGATCGAGGTCGGTCCACGAGACGGTTTGCAAAATGAAAAAACATTCATTCCGACAGAAGCCAAGACCACCTTCATCCGAAAGTTGAAAGCAGCAGGATTGAAGGAAATGGAACTGACATCCTTCGTTTCACCGAAATGGGTCCCACAAATGAAGGATGCTGCCGATATTGTCTCTTCTTGTTTAGATGATGGACATAATATTGTGCTCGCACCAAATCAAAAAGGCATCGATCGGGTTTTGGGGACAAAGTGTCAAGCTGTAGCGGTTTTCGTAGGGGTTAGTGATTCCTTTAATAAAAAGAACATCAACAAGACGACACGGGAAAGCATGGATGAGCTCAAGCCGATCATTTCCATGCTGAAGGAACGGAATTTCTTTGTCCGTGCCTGCATCTCGACATCCTTTTACTGCCCCTATGAGGGAAAGGTCGATGAACAAGCCGTCCTGGATTTATGCGAAGAATTTGCATTTGCAGGGGTGGATGAACTCAGTGTTGCGGATACGATCGGTATGGCTG
Source organism: Falsibacillus albus (assembly GCF_003668575.1). Classification (NCBI taxonomy): domain Bacteria; kingdom Bacillati; phylum Bacillota; class Bacilli; order Caryophanales; family Bacillaceae; genus Falsibacillus; species Falsibacillus albus. The sequence continues at coordinate 14,268 of NZ_RCVZ01000027.1, forward strand.
CGCCAACCGAAGCGTATTCATTATTTTCCAAACTGCTGAATGAGCTGCCGGATGTTTTGATGACTGCTCATTTTCATGACACAAGAAAAATGGCCCTCGCCAATATTTATGCGGCCCTTCAGGCAGGTATTTCTCGTTTCGATACTTCTGCAGGAGGCCTGGGCGGATGTCCGTTCGCCCCTGGCGCCACAGGCAATGTCGCCACCGAGGACGTAGCCTACATGCTTGAACGGATGGGCATCAGTACAGGCGTAAATCTTCCTTTATTGGTGGATGCCATCGATGGGATCACTCCTTTTTTGTCGCGGACCATCGATAGCGGGTATTATCGTTTGGCCAAGACGGAACAACCTTCTGCAAATCGCTCTTAAGCGTATAATTTTACCTTCCAACGAAAACATTAAAGCTATCTTAATGTGAAGGGAGCTGCCACGAATGAGTCAAAAACGCGACAAAGGCTATAGCCAAAAAGGACAGCCGAACGCCGAAGAAATAAAGAATACAGTTTCGGCTGAAGAAGTAGAAAAAACGGTCCATCCTACGAAGCGACAGAATTCAGAACAATAAATGCATGGCCGATAAGGAAATTGCCCCTCACTTAAGGAGCAGTTTCCTTTTTCTTATGTCTTTTCCAGGAAAAATGGTAAAATAATCTTAACTTTCGAAAAACACGGGGGTCAGCTTGATGAAAAAAGCCATTAAAGCGGTAGGCGGCGCCGCCCTTGTCGCTGTCGGTCTTGGATTATACATTTCAAACCGGCTCATGTATTACAGAAAAAAAGAAGAGCCGTTCATTTATAACCGGGAATTGGAAGCGAAAAGGATCATTCCTGAAGAGTATGAAAGCCTGCCGAAAGAAGAAGTCTGGATTCCATCCTCTTTTGGCTATATGCTCAAGGCTGTCTTTATAAAGCCACATTCCGATTCCCGCCGTTTCATGATATTCTCACACGGTGTATCCGAGAGCAAAACGAATTCCATCAAATATATGAACCTCTTCATCAAAAAAGGCTTCAATGCCGTCCTTTATGACCATCGGCGTCATGGGGAATCCGGAGGGAAGACGAGCAGCTACGGCCATTATGAAAAGAATGACCTGAAGGCTGTCGTGGACGAATTATTGAAGAGGGAAGGAGAAGGCATCATATTCGGCATCCACGGCGAATCGATGGGTGCCGTCACCGCGCTGATGTATGCCGGCACAATGGAGGACCGTGCCGACTTTTATATCGCTGACTGCCCTTTTTCCGACTTTCGGCTGCAGATTTCCCACCAGCTGCAGCAAATCTTGAAGATTCCAGCTAATTGGCTTCTTCCGCTTGCTGATTTTTCGCTTCGTCTCCGCGATGGCTATTCGTTTAAGGATGTAGCCCCGATTCAAGCTGTCGAGCATATCAGCAAGCCCGTCCTATTCATTCACAGTCAGTTGGACACATTCATCCTTCCGGCCATGACTGAGGAGCTGTACCGTCACAAAAAAGGGCCAAAAAAATTATTTTTGGCGGAATACGGAGGACATGCCCAATCACTGAACGAAAACCCTGCCGAATACGAACAGGCGGTTGATGATTTCCTGGATGAATGTGTGTTTAAAAAGGAGGAATCATGATGACCATCCCTTTGACTTTCCAAAAGACCATTATCGGCATGCATAAAGAAAAAGGCGAAAAATGGCTGCAGGAACTTCCCGATTTCCTGCTGAACTGGCAAAAGCAGCAGGAAGCCACCCTGCTTTCCCCATTTGAACTGAGCTACAATTATGTGGCACCCGTTCTATTATCGAATGGACGATCCGCCGTTTTTAAAATCAGCTATCCATCAAAGGAATTTTTGCGCGAAGTGCAGACTTATCAAGCTTTTCAGCAAGGGAAATTTGTCCGCATGCTGGACTGCAGCCTCCAGGATTCCTGGGTCTTGATGGAATACCTTTCACCTGGGACGCCGCTCAAGGAATCGGGCCTTTCAGACTTGGAGAACGTCTCGATTGCAGCCGGCATTCTGCCCACCCTTTGGTCAGCGCCGGACTTTTCAAATTTTCCGACAGTCCGGGAATGGTCAAAAGGGCTGGAGCGGCTCCGCTCCAGATTCTCCGGCAATACGGGTCCACTCCCTGCCCACTGTGTGGAAAAAGCGGAAAAGCTATATGATGAACTGTTTGCTTCCGAACGAGAAGTCCATCTCCTTCACGGGGATTTGCATCATGGAAATATCCTATTCGATGGGGATCAGGGCTGGACTGCCATAGACGCAAAGGGCGTTATCGGCGAAAAGGAGTATGATTGCATCCAATTTATGATCAACGAACTTCAAGATCAGCAAGATCGGCTGTCCGTCCTCCGCGACCGCATTTCCAGATTCTGCGATGTCCTCCAGCTTGACCGGGAGCGAATGATTGCCTGGGGTTTTTGCCACTCTGTCCTATCGGCTGCCTGGTGCATCGAAGACGGACAGAATAGCTGGGAATGGGGGATCGGGTGTGCCGGGTTATTCGATGAATTGATGCAGGAATAGGAAAAGGAGCCTCATCGGCTCCTTTTCTTATTTGTTGGTTTTATTTGGTTCTGCTAAACAACGCTGTTGATTGCCTCTGAGTAAGCTGCCTGCGCTTTTCTTTTTGTCCAGCTCCGGCAGCTAGAGGCTGTGTGATTTCCCTCACCGTGTCTATGATAAGTCATCATCGATTCGGCTTGTGGTTCATCGTGATTCCTTTATCTCACACGGTTCAGTCCAATCTCTTCGCCTCTGAGCAAGCTGCCTGCGCTTTTCTTTTTGTCCAGCTCCGGCAGCTAGAGGCTGTGTGATTTCCCTCACCGTGTCTATGATAAGTCATCATCGATTCGGCTTGTGGTTCATCGTGATTCCTTTATCTCACACGGTTCAGTCCAATCTCTTCGCCTCTGAGCAAGCTGCCTACGCTTTTCCTGTAAATGCCATTCGGCCGTTCAATATTTGGTTTGGGCTTTTGAGCTGGTATGTGTTGCTCGCCTCCGAGAAGTCGATTTTCAGGATGTCATCCAAAAAAATCATTTTTGATTTTTCTACGTAAATCGGCATTTCATTCGTGTCGAGCAGAACGTCGTCGCTTTCGATCAAATCATCGGGACCAACCGCTGTCAGGGTCGGCACTCCGCTCATGACGCAACCGCAGCCTTCCGTTTCATATTTCAGCTTCAATAGTTTTGAGCTTCCGTTCATTTTCTCTCTAATTTTAGCAGCCGCTTGTTCTGTGATGGTGATCTTCATTTCGCAGGCTCCTTTCTGCCATTATCCGTCCATTCTACCACAGCCCTCCTTTTTTCGTCGCGTCTTGCATTTTTTCAGTTTTCCTTTTAACATCATATTATGTTTTACGTTTTTCCAATCTTTCGAAAGGGTGGTTTTTTATGTCAAAGGTGCAGATCAAAGTTAATGACAATGGGCCTTATCGTGTCACAGGAGATGTGGAGCTGATCGATGCGGAAGGCAATGTATTTGAAACAAAGCAAGTGTTTTCCCTCTGCCGCTGCGGGCTTTCCTCCAAGCTTCCATTCTGCGATGCAAGCCATAAAGGAAAATTCGATTCATGCGTGCGCGCCGCAAAAGTGCTTGACGACAAAGAGTAAGCACTGCCCTATCGCTGTCCCTTCTGATTATCGGGGACAGCTTTTTTCATCAGTCATGAAAACGGATGTCTACAATGTTTTCCATTGATACATATTGAGGATCATCAAATGTGTCTACCACATGAAGGCGTTTCTGAAGGGCGTCATAATAGTGGATATAGCCGATCAGCAATTCGTATTGCTTCAATCGATAGTAGGTGATCACAACTTTTTTTCGATCTTCCATCGCCTGGGCCGCAATCTCATTCATTTCTTCCAGCTGCTGTTCATCCAGCTCCACCTTTTCTTTAAAGGAATCTTCTTTCGCCCAATCGCGCAGCATTTTCACATGTTCAGGAAGCATCATCGATGTCCATTTAATTCTGCCTCGATCTCGAATCATTGCATCCCCTCCTTTTCTCTACGATTTATGGCCGCCAACCAGACGGGCACGATGCCTTGCTGTCCCTGCATCGGTATACGATACGGCCCTCAGGAGCGCCCCCGAGCCATAGCGGCGGCGGATCGCATCCATCGTAAACCCCAATTCCCGTTTGCGCATCCGATTCATCTCGAATAAGCTGAGCTGTAATTCGTGATCCTCCACAATATTTGAAAGCGTGATGGAAATTTTCCGAACCGTCTTTTGGACATAGTTTTCCTTAAAGAGCTCCAAACAAGTTTTGTACAAGTCCATTGTAATGTTCGTCGGCTCATCGATCGTCCTTGAACGATGGAATCCCCCTCCGAACTCCTCCTGGCTGTAGCCGATGCCGAGGCTGATGGTCCGGCCCGCTTTCCCGTGGATCCGGGACCGCCTTGCGACCTCTTCGCACATTTCCAAAATGACATGCTTCACCTCTTCTTCCTCTTTATAATCCCGGAGCAAAATCTGACTCTTCCCGAAACTGACCTGTCCTTCCATAATGGGTGCCCCGATATCCGACAGATCCACGCCCCAAGCATGGTGGTACAACTGATTTCCCATGACCCCGAATTTCCGCTCCAGCTTCTCCAGATCATAGCGGGCCAGCTGGCCGACCGAAAAAATCCCCATGCGGTTCAGCGTACGCTCCAAGCGTTTGCCGATCCCCCACATTTCACTTAAGGGGGAAATTTCCCAAAGTTTTTCCTGTACATCCTCATAGGTCCATTCCGCTATTCCATGCTTTTTCGCTTCCAAATCGAGGCAAAGCTTGGACAACAACATGTTCGGGCCGATTCCGATCGCGCATGGCAATTGAAATTCCCGCTCAATTTCATCTTTTATTTTTTTTGCGATTATATGGGCATCCCCCCATATGCGGCTTGCTCCATCCACTTTGATGAAGCTTTCATCGACACTGTACGTATGGATCGCTTCCTTCGGGACGTAGCGATGGAAAAGGCGGGTGATTTCAGTCGAAATCCTGAGGTAAGTCGCCATCTTCGGCTCGACCAGCCGGATCCGCGGATCATTCGGGATTTCAAACAAGCGGGAGCCCGTCTTGATCCCGAACTCCTTTTTTAATTTCGGGGAGGCCGCCAGTACGACGCTCCCTTTCCGTTCGATGTCCCCTACAATGGCAATGTAGCATTCCAGGGGATCGAGGCCCAACATGACCGCCGAGCAGCTGGCATAGAAGCTTTTCATATCGACGCAAAGGATTTTGTGATGCGGGAGCGCACTGTAATCCACAGTCATAGTCTTCACCTGCTATTATTCTTGAAATGATTACGAACACTTGTTCTATTATATGTATGATTGTAATCGAATATACGTTCCCTTTCAATAAAAAATATTTCCTCGTTTGCTGATTCCTAGTAAAAAACACGTTAAAATCACTGGAGGCTACGACGTGGAAAAGGAGAGGAATGGAGGCATCGAGCTGAATGGGCTCATTGAAGATGTGCATGAATATTTGACTGAGAAAAAAATAAAAGCAGCCAGAGAGTTGGCTGCTCAAGGCGTTGTAAATAAGGAACAGAGTCATGGACATTTCCAGGGGTTACATATGCATCCGTG
>NZ_RCVZ01000028.1 GCF_003668575.1 Falsibacillus albus
ATCAAACTCACCCTTTGATGACCATTCACGCCAATTCCCCACGCCTGCGGGCATCATATTCACCCTTTGATGACCACTCTCGCCTTTTTCCCCCGCATGCGGGCATCATACTCACCCTTTGATGACCACTCTCGCCTTTTTCCCTCGCATGCGGTCATCATACTTCCCCTTTGATGACCACTCTCGCCTTTTTCCTTCGCCTGCGGTCATCATACTTCCCCTTTGATGACCACTCTCGCCTTTTTCCTCCGCTTTCGGGCATCATACTCACCCTTTGATGACCACTCTCGCCTTTTTCCCCCGCCTGCGGGCATCATACTCACCCTTTGATGACCACTCTCGCCTTTTTCCTCCGCTTTCGGGCATCATACTCACCCTTTGGTGACCGCTCACGCCACTTTCCCTCGATTACAGGCATCATTCCAGCTCCGTCCTTCTCCTCTACGTCTCCCGGGCCTCACTCATTCAACTTCATAAACGACAAAGTCCCCCGGCGGCTGCCAACGGGGGACTTTCTTATTCTTGCATTATTGGAAGTACTACGGTTACCTTCGTTCCGGCTCCCTTTTCGCTTTCGATGTGGATGTTGCCTTGATGCCTTTCAATGATTTTAAAGCAGACGGCCAATCCGAGTCCCGTCCCTTTTTCCTTAGTGGAATAGAATGGCTCACCCAAAGTCGACATCCGAGCTTTTTCAATCCCGATTCCGTTATCTACGATGGAAATGGTCACTTCTGCCGAGTTCCGTTCGACATTGATTTCCACTTCCCCTTCAATTTTCACAGCCTCGAGGCTATTTTTGATGATGTTGATGAATACTTGCTTCAATTGATTTTGATCTGCCATTATGAAGACTACCTCTTCCAAATGATTATTCAGGACAAGCTCCACCCCTTGCATATTGGCTTCAGCCTCCATCAGCACCATCACCTGATTCAAGACTTCCATCGGGTCTGTTTTCGTAAATTTCACTTCCTGATTTTTCCCCAGTATCAACATTTCACTCGAAATCAGATTGATTCGCTCTATTTCTGACATCATGATATCAAGGTATTGATAATCACTCGTTTTCTTCTGGCTCAACAACTGGACAAACCCCTTTAGTGAGGTGAGGGGATTTCTGATTTCATGGGCAACCGCCGCTGCCAGCTGTCCGATTACAGACATTTTTTCAGAGGTGATCATGAGTTCCTCGCTTTTCCTGCTTTCTGTGATGTCACGCAAAATGCCGAAGACTCCTGTCACTTCCATATTGATGACAATGGGAATCAAGGAGCAGCGTGTCAATCGCTCCTGCCCATCTGCATTCAACAAGGTCATTTCAAACTTTTGTGCTTCTCCTGCGAGTGCAGCGTTAAATGTATCCACCGCTTTTTGTTTATCATGATCGACAATCAGCTCGGCCATATTCATGCCCTTCAGTTCTTCTTCTCCATAACCAATGATTGCCTGTCCCTCCGGATTGACGGCAGCCAGCTTTCCTGCCTGTGTCATTTCAAAAACCCCATCAGGATTATAGTGGTATAAAGATTGATACCGCTGATTCTTTTCTTCCAGCTTATGTTCTTTAAGCAGAAGTTGTTTTTCTGAACTGAGGATGCTCTCGGTCCGCCTGTAAACAAGAATATAGATGATGACTCCCGTTACTAAAATGAAAAGCCACCCTTTATATCTTTGGAAAAAGATATATAATTGCAGCTTATTTTGAGCAAGGATTATGGAAAAATCATCGGACAGCACAATCCAGATGACGCCGATGACGATATATACGATGGCAATTTTCAATGCCGTTTTTTTTGATTGATTCATTTATCTTCACCGTCAATCTCTTTGATAATGGCCATTTTCGATAGGATGATTTCACCTCATCCCGTGTCGAAATCTCGTGCACTTTTTCTTCAGTCATCAATAACTTTAACATGCTAAAAAAGAAAAGCATATCAGCCAATAGAATTGTTACTTATATGGTCCACAACAAAGTTGATTTATATCCAGATCATGGTGAATCTATAAAAAGAAGCTGACTTCCCCTTTAGACATAAAGGAAAGCCAGCCGTATGATTAATCCTGATGTAAATTAAGCTTCTTCAGCGCTTCTGCAAGCGCCGGATTTGTAGGTTCGTCATCTTGCTTCTTCATATACTTTGCAACATCTCTTTTTGAGACCTTATTATTTTTTTGTTTGCTCTTTCTTTTATTGAATGCAGAGAGCTTTTCGCGGTGGCCGCACGTACACACAAAGGTCTGCCCTTCTCCTTCGCCTGTCATCTTCAGCTTTTTATGGCAGTTTGGACAGCGCGCATTGGTCACTTTGTATATATTTTTTCGATGGCCGCATTCACGATCCTGGCAAACGAGCATTTTCCCTTTTTTCCCGTTCACCTCAAGCATGAGTTTTCCGCAATCAGGGCATTTGCTTCCAGTAAGGTTATCATGCTTGAATTTTTGCTCGCTTCCCTTGATTTCGTTGACGACTTCTTTCGCATACGCCTTCATCTCATTGATGAATTTGCCCTTCGAAAGCTTGCCGTCGGAAATAGCCCCCAGTTTTTGCTCCCATTGGGCAGTCAACGATGGGGATTTCAAATCTTCAGGCACAAGATCCAAGAGCTGGCGGCCTTTTGAAGTCAGGAACAGATCCTTGCCTCTTTTTTCAATCAGGAATGTGTTGAAAAGCTTCTCGATGATATCGGCACGCGTGGCGACTGTCCCGAGTCCTCCTGTCTCATTGAGCGTTTTCTTCAGATCTTTTTGCCCTTCTTCCATGAACTTTACCGGGTTTTCCATCGCTCCCAGCAATGTTCCTTCGTTGAAACGCGCAGGCGGCTTCGTCTCGCCTGATGTGAGGGAAAGGCGATGGACCTTCAGTTCATCTCCTTTTTTCAGGGATGGAAGTAGCTGATCCATGATTTCATCCGATGAATCTTCATCTGTATCATACTGATAGAGCTGCTTCCACCCTTGTGAAAGGATCGTTTTTCCTTTTGCCGTAAACATTTCAGAACCAATTGCAGCTTTGATGGTCATTTGCTCATATTCAAATGGGGCCATCAAAACGGATAAGAAGCGTTTGACGACAAGATCATAAATCTTCGCTTCCTTCGCACTCAATTTCCCCATCAATGCCGGCTGCTCAGTCGGGATGATTGCATGGTGATCACTGACTTTGCTGTCATCCACAAAAGATTTATTGGTCTTGATCGGGTTTGCCAAAATTTTCGAGGCGAACTTGGAATATGGCTGAACATTGCACGCTTGCACCCTGTCCTTCAACGTATCCACGATGTCACTTGATAAATAATTCGAATCGGTCCGTGGGTATGTGAGCACTTTATGCTGCTCATACAGCTTCTGCATGGTGGACAGAGTTTCCTTCGCAGAAAAGCCGAATATTTTATGGGCATCCTTTTGCAGCTGGGTCAAGTCATAAAGGCCCGGCGCATATTGCTTTTTATATTTCTTATCGACATCTTTGATTGAAGCTTGTTTCGACTGCAATTCCTTCACGATTTTTTCCGCTTTTTCCTTAGAGAAAATCCTTGTCGAATTCGTTTTCACATCGCTCCAAGTAAGCTTGAAATCGCCCTTTGTCTCCGCATGGATTCCATAGTACGGCGTCGGCTTGAAATTCCTGATATCCTCTTCTCTTTTGTCCATGATGGACAAAGTCGGAGTTTGAACGCGGCCGCATGAAAGCTGTGCATTATGCTTGGTCGTCAACGCACGTGTTGCATTGATTCCAACATACCAATCCGCTTCTGAACGTGCGACGGCGGAATGATACAGATTTTCAAAATCCTTCCCGGGTCTGAGCTTTGAAAATCCATCCTTGATCGCTTTATCTGTCACCGAAGAAATCCAAAGGCGCTTAAGCGGTTTATGGACACGCGCCTTCTCTATGATCCATCTGGCGACAAGCTCCCCTTCACGTCCGGCATCTGTGGCGATGACGATATCCTTGACATCGTTTCGGTTCATCAGTCCTTTAACCACATTGAACTGCTTTCCGCTTTGCTTGATCACGACAAGCTTTAAATGGTCCGGCATGATCGGGAGGTCTTCTATTTTCCAATATTTGTATTGATTGTCATACACCTCTGGGTCAGCTAAGGTAACCAAATGTCCAAGCGCCCAAGAGACGATATATCGGCTGCCTTCGAAGTATCCATTTGCTTTTTTCGTGCAGTTTAATACTCGGGCTATATCTCTTCCGACCGATGGCTTTTCGGCTAATACTAATGTTTTACTCATCCAAACATCCTTTCGAATCCATAAACAATCTATTTTATGTTCCATTTCATTTCATTCGTACCTCATTAGTTTACCAAACGAATGAAGATGTTTAAACTGACTGTTTTCGCAATTTTGCTGTGAAGCTCGGACCTCGCTTTTCCCATCACCCAATGAGATCGATGCCATTTCCTTTGAATGGGATGTCCCTAATGGTTCAAACTATTTGTATTGCATCAAGTCTAATCAATTGAACGAACTGAGATGACTATGGTAATTTCAATAATAATCACACCTATTTAAGGAGGACTTTATATGAACCAGCGTATGAATAGACAAATTCATTTAGTGGAACGCCCGAAAGCAGCACCGACACATGAACATTTCAATCTGGTGGAAACGTCCATCCCGAAGCTTGGGGATCAGGAAGTGCTCATTCATAATTTGTATTTATCTGTCGACCCTTACATGCGGGGACGTATGAGCGACGCGAAATCCTATGTCCCTCCCTTCAAGCTGAATGAGAAATTGGTTGGCGGCGTGGTTGGTGAAGTCGTCGAATCAAATTCAGATCAATTTCAAACTGGGGATGTCGTGACGGGCATGCTCGGCTGGGAAGAATATTCCATAGCTCCTGAGAAAGAAATCCGAAAAGTGAACCCTGAATTGGCACCGGTCACCACTTCACTCGGCATCCTTGGACTGACAGGTTTGACTGCCTACTTCGGGTTGATTGATATTTGCCAGCCGAAAGAAGGGGAAACCGTTGTCGTTTCTGGTGCAGCAGGGGCAGTCGGATCCGTCGTCGGCCAAATCGCTAAGATCAAAGGCGCACGTGTTGTCGGCATCGCCGGTTCCGATGAAAAGATCGACTATATCAAAAATGAGCTCGGCTTTGATGAAGCTATCAATTACAAAACAACCGAAAATATTCAGGAAGCATTGGAAAAGGCTTGCCCGAATGGAGTGGATGCCTATTTCGATAATGTAGGCGGAGAAATCTCTGATGCCGTTCTCAATCTGTTGAACAAGTTTGCCCGAATCGCTCAATGCGGCGCTATATCTTCCTATAATAAAGTGGATGATCAAGGTCCCCGGATTCAGACGAAATTGATTAAATCGAGCGCACTTATCAAAGGATTTATCGTTTCAGATTATGCCGAAAGATTCAAAGAAGGTGCAGAGCAGCTTGGCCAATGGCTGCAGCAAGGCAAACTGAAATACGAAGAGACGATTACAGAAGGATTCGAGAATATTCCAGATGCCTTCCTTGGATTGTTTGAAGGAAATAATCTTGGAAAGCAACTGGTCAAAATCGGCGAACCTCAGCATGCAAAACTATAATTTTATTTTGAAAAAGACAGATGCTCGTGCGCATCTGTCTTTTTTATTCGGCTATTTTCGTAAAGTATACAGCTATTGTAATGTTTATTTGTCCGCTTCAGGATGCTCACTTTCCGAGGGGCCACACACGAAGTGAGGTCGTTCGATGTTGGCACATGACGTGCCGAACTACTTAATCGAACATCCGCTCCTATTTCTCCTCGCAGCGCTGCGGGGTCTCAACTGTCCCGCTAATCCCGCCGGAGTCTTCGTCTTGCACTCCAATCAACACCTAGATTATGCTAATAACAACTAACATGCTTTAATATGGAAAACCCGAACGAATCCGAAGTCTATGGAAAGATTTCGGATGTTCGGGTTTTTCTTCAACTAAAACACTTTTGTCCAGCCTCTTTTATCTTTTCATAAGCACATCTTCATGAAACGCAGACCTTCGATTTTTCAATAATCCCCGTTCGTGATCTGCCCTTTGTAGAACCTCTTCTTTTCGATTTCGATGTCGAGCTCACGGGCGAATTGCTTCAATTCGCGTTCCTCCCGCTCCGTTACGATTGAAATGACGGTTCCTTCCGCACCGAATCTGCCAGTCCTGCCTGAACGGTGGATATATTGCGTCAGTTCTTTTGGAAAGTCAACATGTACCACATGTGTCACGCCTTTTATATCCAAACCTCGCGCAGCCACATCCGTCGCAAGCAGAAGATTCAATTTCCCTGTTCGGAAGTCCTTTAAATAAGACTTGCGCTCATCTTTTTTCAATTCGCTGTGAAGCATTCCTGATGGCAGGTCTTTGTATTGAAGCTTACTATTTAATACAGAAATCTCGCCGATATCCTTTACAAAGGCAAGGGCTTTGATATTATCAAGCCTTGCAATCTTCTCGAGGATCTTCGCTTTGTCCCTGGGCTCTGCGACAAAATAAATGTGATCGACATCCGATTGAATCGTCTCATCCTTATCGACTGTCAAAACTTCAGGCTCATTCAAAAGTTCCTTGCCGATTTTAAGCGTCCGTTCTGTCAATGTCGCTGAAAAGATGAGGGCCTGCCGATCCTGAAGGGTCGAATTCACGATGCTGTGGATGGTTTCAATATGCTCCGGCACCAATAATTGATCCCCTTCATCCAACACTACCGTCTTTACTTCGTGCATCTTTAATTTTTTTTGTTTGATGAGTTCAAGAATCCTTCCCGGTGTCCCCACAATGATTTGCGGGTGCTTCTTCAGCTTTTCGATCTGTCTTTTTACATTGGCTCCGCCGATCAGGGATGCGCCTTTGACTTGGCTTCCTTCCGTCCATTTTTGGAGTTCTTGGAAGATTTGCATGACGAGCTCCTGGGAAGAAGCCATGATCACGACTTGCGGGGCTTTTTTATCTGGATCGACTTTGTTGATGACAGGCAGCAAATAAGCGAGTGTCTTTCCTGTCCCAGTAGGCGATTGGGCAATGACGTCCTTCAGTTCCGAAATGGCAGGAATGGCTTTCGTTTGGATCGCAGTCGGCTCCTGAAACCCTTCCTTTTCCCAAACGGCTTGGATAAACGGTTTTAATTCAGCAAAAAAAGTTGCTTCAGTCATAATTATCTCCTTCGTTTTATGGGGTCTGACACGCGTTGCGGCATTGCGTCACCGAGTTCACTTTTTTAACACGGAGCGGGTCGGCCCCCCCTTTTGCAATATCCCCATTATACAGGCTGTGCAGTAATTTTAAAATGCATGCCTTAAAAATGACAATCATTTTGATACTAGTTGTCCATGATTGAAATTGAATTGGATCTTACACAGTTCTTGCCTGCTTTTTTGGCTGCATATAAGGACTGGTCAGCCTGATCGATTAATTCATTGACGGACGTGTGGAAACAACTTTGAGCTGAGCCGATGCCGACACTGACTGTCACCACTTTTTCATTGGAATCATCGTGCCGGATGTTCAATTCTTGGATTCCCGCTCTCAGCTTTTCCCCGAAATCAACTATAAATTCTGCATTCTTCCCTGGAAGGACGACACACATTTCTTCCCCGCCGAACCGGGCTGCCAACCCACTTGAACCAGTGAGATCTGCTACCTTTTTAGCCACTTTGATCAGGCATTGATCTCCTTCCAGATGTCCATATGAATCATTGAACTTTTTGAAATCATCAATATCGAGCAATATGATGGAAATAGACTGTCCATTGCGGCTGCATATTGTCCATTGATCGTTCAAATATTGGTCAAGATGACGGCGGTTGGCTAATTTCGTCAAGCCATCATTAAGGGAAAGCTCTTTTAAAATCGAATTCGCTTCTTTCAATTTTTGCTCCGATTTTTTGTTAAGCGTGATATCCTTCACGATTCCAAAGGTCCCTGTCACCTCTCCCTCGATGATGATCGGGATCGTCGTAATATTTACATCGATCAAACTCCCGTTTTTGTGCAGTAGGATTGAGTCATAATTTTGAGGCTTTCCTGTCATGGCTTTTTGAAAATTAATCAGGCTTTCTTCCTTATGGCCCGGGGCAACAAATAACCCTGCATTTTGATGGACCAATTCGTCTTCCTCATACCCCAATAACTTGATTGCAGCATTATTAACGCTTTTCAGCAGTCGATTTTTATCGACTGAGTACACAGGATCAGAATTATGCATGAACAACGACTGATACCGTTGGTGCTGCTCTGACAGCAGAGCGTACAATCGGTTCATTTCATAAAGGAAAATACTCAAAATCACACTGGCAGATATGAAGCTATTAATTCTTGCAAGGTACCAGCCGATTGAATATCTGCTTCCGCCCAAGAGCGTCAGTGTGACATCAAAGAAAAAGACCGATACAGCAAGGGTCAGCCAAACATCCAAAATGGTTTGCATTCTTCCGATAACAAGCAATCCAATGATGGATAAGATGAGGAGCAACCAGATCATCGGCCCGATCCCAGATGAAATGATGGCATTATAACCGCTGCCTGAAATGATGGCAGGCAGTGCTTCATGAAAGCGTGTGAAGCAAATGGTCAGTGCAGCAACCAACAATACAATTCCGATGATTGTACAAACACCGGTTATCCTTCGGCGGCTATGAAGGACAGGACCCTTCGAATACTTAACAGAAAGCAAATATAAGAGAATCCCTGCCGGAAAGCCCGTATGCCAGGCAACCCAGAACCAAACCGCCGTCTGGCCGCCTGCACCGAGAAGTCCGCTCTCGGTAAATACATTCGGAAAGGTCAGTAAATGCGGGATCGTAATCAGGCCATTATATAAAAATGTACCAGCCAATACTAATAGCGGTACAGACCCGGTTACACGGTATTGACGATAAAATAAATAACTCGTTACAGAATCTATGAATGATACGAGCGCGATAAATGCAGGTAAAAATGGTTTGATTTCAGGAAGCTGGTGACCTCCGAAAGGAAAAATGACGATCGTCAGCAGCATCATACCGAATCCAATGGAATAGGCAGTCAATCTCTGACCCTTGGTTGCAGCGATCGTAAAAAAATTAGGGAGTTTCACTTGTTCCACAGTTATACCTCATTTCCCAGGGATAATACTAGTTCTTAAGAATTATAAACGATTAAGTAACATTACAATAGTGAAAAAACGTAAATGGAACATTAATATTCGATAAAGAATGGTAAAAATACAAGTAGACCGATTTTATTTCAGGCTTTCTCTTTTATACTTGAGATAGCCTGCTGGGCGAGAGGGTGTCCAAATTATGAAGCTAAAGACAAAAGTTCTCTTATTTATCCTCATGGCGTTCATCTTCATCATCAGCGCAAAAACCATCGCTGCTGAAATCACGCCGCTTCCACCTAAAATGAAATCATCTTTCCTCATTATTGGCCACAGGGGTGCAAGCGGACTGGCGCCTGAACATACATTTTCTTCGTATGACCTGGTCAATCAGCGAGAAAGAGCTTATATTGAAATTGACTTGCAGATGACAAAGGATGGAAAATTGATCGCGATGCATGACCCGACTCTTGACCGAACAACCAATGGAAACGGGCTTGTGAAAGATAAATCTTTAAAAGATATAAAAAGTCTCGATGCAGGGAGCTGGTTCAACGAAAATACCCCCCAGCATGCAAATCCCGCATATAAAGGAGAAAAGGTCCCTACTTTAGAGGAGATTTTTCAACGCTATGGGTCTGATGCGCATTACTATATCGAAACCAAATCTCCCGGGGACTATCCCGGTATGGAAGAGAACTTGCTGCAGCTATTAGCGAAATACCACATCCAAAAAGGCAGCAATGTCATCATTGAATCGTTCAGCAAAGCCAGCCTGCAAAAAATTCACAGATTGGCACCATCCATTCCACTCGTTCAATTATTGTTATATAAACAGGCTGAGGATGGCGGTTTTGTGGAAATGAACCGGCTGACTTCCTCCCCATCACAATTAATGGGCAGCGAGCTTGATGCTATCCACCAGTATGCCGTTGGAATCGGGATGAACTATCGCTATGGAAATAAATTTATCGTCCGTGAATCCTTTATCCAAAAGGCTCGGGCGCATGGACTGCTTGTTCATCCATTTACCGTCAATGATAAAGGTGATATGAAGCGGCTCTATGACTGGGGGGCAACAGGGATGTTCACCAACTTCCCCGAAAGATTGCATCAGGTTTACAAACAATCTGAATCAGAGGCAAATTAGATTTGTATCCAAATGAAAAGAGTCGGGATTTGCCGACTCTTTTTTATTGGTTCAATATTTTAGATAAAATTCCGTTTAATTTTTTTAAATCATCCGACTCGATCGAAAGATTCTCAAGGAGTTGGGTCGGAACACATTCAGCCCTCTCCTGCATCTTTTTCCCCTTTTCTGTTAAAGATATATTGACGATACGTTCGTCTACTTCCGATCTTTTTCTTTCGATGATGACGTTCGCTTCCATTCTTTTCAACATCGGAGTCAATGTTCCTGAATCTAAATAAAGACGCTTGCCCAATTCTTTCACCGTGATGGTGTCGATTTCCCATAAAACAAGGAGAACAAGGTATTGTGGGTATGTTATTTCAAGTTCCTTCAGCAGTGGGCGATAGAGCTTGGTCACTTCTCTTTCAGCCGCATACAGCTTGAAGCATATTTGATTTTCCAACTTTAATTTTTCCTCACTCATGTTTTGCCTACTTTCAGTGTGGTATACCATACTAAACATTTATTTAATAGTAATAAA
The DNA here is from genome assembly GCF_003668575.1 of Falsibacillus albus. Lineage (NCBI taxonomy): Bacteria > Bacillati > Bacillota > Bacilli > Caryophanales > Bacillaceae > Falsibacillus > Falsibacillus albus. The sequence goes on from NZ_RCVZ01000028.1 coordinate 10,751, forward strand.
AAACTCACACAAAAGTCAATTGTGCAAAATTAAATTTTTGACAATCTTTCATTCTTAATGGTATTATAATTTTGTAAAATTAAATTGTGCACAATCTTTTAAATGAAAAGGAGTGTTTTAATATGGAAAAAGCATTGTATACAGCGAGTGCGACAGCACAAGGTGGACGTAGCGGAAAGGTAACCACAAGCGACGGCACATTGGACTTGAATCTGTCCATGCCGAAATCTTTGGGAGGAAATGAAGAAGCGGGAGCGACCAATCCTGAACAGCTATTTGCTGCCGGCTATTCCGCCTGCTTTGACAGCGCCCTTCATCTCGTCGCCCAAAAAGCGCGCAAGAAAATTGAATCCCGTGTGACAGCAGAAGTCAGTATTGGAAAAGAAGGGGATGGCTTCGGTCTTGCCGTCAAACTGAATGTCGGCATCAACGGAGTTTCACAAGAAGAAGCAGAGGAGCTTGTAGAAAAAGCACATGGAGTCTGCCCGTACTCCAAGGCCACGCGTGGAAATATTGACGTACAGCTATCAGCAGAATTGATTTAACAGAGCATTGTAAAAATGTTTTTTTGATCATCCGATAAAAAATGCAGCCAAAACGTGCTTTGGCTGCATTTTTCATTTTCTTTATACTCATCACCTTCTAATTGATGCCCGTTTTAATCATGGATGAAGAAACATCATCATCCAAACCATAGCCAGCGTCTATCTCTTTCTGCTCCCTGTTATTTGTTTAGTCGTTTAAACTTTGACAACCATGGTTTCCCCCGATCACTGAAATATTCCTCTCTAAACCGACTGACCATCTGGTCATTGATTGAATCCTTTTTTATCAATTTACCTCTTTCAAATAGAATCATTGGAAAAGAGAGTTACATTTACTAATGGGGGTTTAATGTAGTACAATAAACGAAGATATTCCGACCATCTGGTCATTTTAGGGTGATAAACTTGGATAAAAGGACAAAAATCATAACATCGGCAATGGAATTATTTGCAGAACATGGTTTCCATGAAACCTCCATGCAGACCGTTGCTAACTATAGCAATATTTCAAAAGGAAACATCTATACGTACTTCAAGTCAAAGGAAGATCTGTTGTATCACATTTTCAAATACTTTGGGGATTTAATGAAGGACAGCATTGAGGAAGCAGTGGATTCCACATTGCCTCCAAAAGAGCGCTTCATCACTCAAATGGAGGTCACCCTCCGCCAAAGATTGCAGTTCAAGGGCTTTTTCATGATGCAGTATCGTGAACAAACCATGAATTTAAGTCCGGAAATCAAGCAGATCATGCTGGGCCTTCAGGAATATAAATTTAATTGGCTAAAACAGAATCTATTGGAAATTTACGGTGAAAATATACTGCCTTATGTGTTCGATGCTTCACTGATTCTCGACAGTATGGTAAACGGCTATGTAAAAGTACTGACTGTCATGGATCATCACCTTTCGCTAAACGGCCTCTGCTCCTATATGTTTGACCGTTTCGACGCCATGATGAAAGAACTGTTGGAAACCAAACCAGATGCACTATTCCCTGAAAACTATGCGAAAGAAATTTTGACGACTGTCGCTGCACGCTCATCCTATAAAGATGTATTTGATCTTTTTAAAGAAATGAAAAAAGCCATCCTGAATCAAGCTTCCATCAAAGACCAGGAAAGAACGGACATCATTAAGTCGATTGAATTCATGGTCAGCGAGCTTAAACAGGAGGAACCCCGTTTATTCATTTTAAAAGGTGTGCTGAACGAGCTGTCTTCCATCGAGTCCATCAAAGGATATGTTAAAGAACTTAAAGAACTTCTATCAAAATGATTCAAACTTATGCACGATCAACCAATCGCATTGAAATCGGAGTATACACTCATAAAGAGTCTATACTCTTTTTTATTTGGATCTATTTGACCTTTGAAAATAATCCCATCTCATGAAAAAGCCTACTATATAATTCAACCGAAATATCCCTTAGTATGTAGGGTATTAACGTCTCCCCTTAGACATTTACGAAAATTTCCATATGAATTTAGTATTGATTTCTCATGGAAATTTCTATATAGTAATCTTGTCAGAGGTCAGACATCCTACAAAAGAATATTTTTTATACTAATTGAAAGCGTATACAAATAGCGTTTTCAATTCATACTAAATTATTGCAAAATATGCATCAGCGAGGTGGCGGAAATGAATTATTTAATATCGATTATAGGATTGCTGGTTGTTTTAGGATTGGCTTTCCTTGCAAGCAGTGACAGAAAAAATGTAAAGATTAAGCCAATCATCCTTATGATTGTCATCCAAGTGGGACTTTCGGCATTGCTTCTAAATACAAAATTCGGTCTAGTCCTAATCAAAGGATTTGCCGGCGGGTTTGCCAAGTTATTGGATTATGCCAACAGCGGTGTATCATTCGTCTTTGGCGGCATTGCCAATGACAATCAAACACCATTCTTTTTAAGTGTATTATTGCCAATCGTCTTTATCTCTGTTTTAATCGGGATCTTTCAACACTTTAAAATCCTCCCATTGATCATGAGAGGAATCGGAATTGTACTTAGCAAAGTCAACGGTATGGGGAAATTGGAGTCCTATAATGCAGTTGCATCTGCCATCGTCGGACAATCAGAAGTCTTCATCACGGTGAAGAAACAATTAGGCCAGCTTCCAAAGCAGCGTCTCTACACTCTTTGTGCTTCGGCCATGTCGACGGTTTCCATGTCGATTGTAGGTGCATACATGACCATGATCGAACCAAAATATGTCGTGACAGCATTAGTGATCAACTTGTTCGGTGGATTCATCATTTCGTCCATCATCAACCCTTATACTGTGGATAAGGATCAAGATATTCTTGTCATTCAAGAAGAAGAAAAACAGTCGTTCTTTGAAATGCTTGGCGAATATATCATGGATGGATTCAAAGTTGCCATCATCGTTGGTGCGATGTTAATCGGTTTCGTTGCTTTGATTGCCGGAATTAATGATATCTTTGATATGATTTTCGGTATTTCATTCCAAGAAATCCTTGGATACATTTTTGCACCGGTAGCCTTCATCATGAGCATCCCTTCATCCGAAGTGGTATCAGCCGGTGGCATCATGGCTACAAAACTTGTTACAAATGAATTCGTCGCAATGATGGACCTTTCCAAAATGGCAGATAAATTCAGCCCAAGAACATTGGGAATCATCTCAGTATTCCTTGTCTCTTTTGCCAACTTCTCTTCAATCGGAATCATTGCTGGTGCCGTTAAGGGATTGAACGAAAGACAAGGAAACGTGGTTGCACGATTCGGATTGAAGCTTCTTTACGGGGCAACACTGGTCAGCATATTGTCTGCCATCATTGTCAGCTTCGTCCTTTAATATTATCAAGATCAAATATCATTCCTCTTCAGCCTTTTGTTGGCTGAAGGGGATTTGTTTTTTTCAATTTTCTTACCATCAAAGGAGGTTCAGGTGAAGGCAAGAAGATATTCACTCTTCCCCCCTTCACAATGATTATGGGAGTAGTCGGATTACTATTATCAGGTGCAGTCCTGTTTTTAAATAGCTTATTGCTTTTAGGGAAAGCTGATGGAAAAAGTGTGTCGGTGTTTAATTTGATTGTCGGGGTCATCCAAGTGGCCAGCCCCTTCTACCTTGTCATCACATCAGACCAAAGCAATTGGGCATTATATAGCAACGGAGTCATATTCCTTTTTGGATTAACGTTCTTATACTTTGGTCTTACGGTTTATAAAAATTTAGAAGGAAACGGACTTGGCTGGTTTTCGTTATGGGTATCGATCGTGGCTCTATTTTACGCATTCGTTTACCTGATCCACTTCCATGACGTCGTCAATACACTGACTTGGATCATGTGGGGATATTTGTGGTTCTTATTTTATTTGTTGAATACGGGAAAAAAGAAAATCGAAGTGTATATCGGCAAGGTCGCCCTTGTCCAATCGTGGGTGACACTGACTCTCCCTGCCATGCTATCTTTGGCAGGCGTATGGAGCAATCCGCTTGTCGTGCAGATCTGGACTTGGGTGTGTGCAGGGTCCATCTTTTATTTCGGCATCCACACCCTCCGCTGGACTCTTTTGTTTAAAAAGGAAGCTGCGGACCCGAACCCGCTTTTGGATTAATGAGCTTTGGAAGGTTCCTCGCTTCGCTGCGGGGTCTCGCACCTTCCGCTCCAAGCAACATCATATGATGAATTTTCCTAAGGAAAAACGGTTAAAAACAACAATCTTTAAGAAAAGAGCCTTGAAAAAGGAAGCATAAAAAAATCTGCCGATTATGGCAGATTTTTTTATGCTTCCCTTGCCATCGATCTCCTGAATAGCCATTTCAATACCGGTGGTACGATGAACAGGATGAAGAAAATCCTGAAAATTTGGTAGCCTGTTATGATGGACAGGTTGGCATGCAATTCTTTTGCAATCAAGCCCATTTGATCCATCCCCCCAGGGGCTACGCTTAAGAAGCTTGTGATGGGAGTTTCATGGTGGGTCAGCTCGACCAATACACTTAATCCCCAGCAAAATGAAGTCAGCACAATACCATTAAATAAGGCAAATCCGATAATCTTATACTTGTTTTGCAATTGATCCGTTTTCAGCATCAGTCCAAAATATCCGCCGATTAGAACCTGTGAAATATTGATCATCAACTTTGGAAGCTGTGGACCGTGCATTCCCATATTACTAAGGATTGCTGTTGCAATGATCGGGCCAAGCAAAAACGGAGTGGGTAGCTTGATTCTTTTTCCTATTAGCGCCACAGCCAAAGCCAGGGCGAAGAAAATGATGATATTCGGAAACAGCCCTGACCACTGTGCCGCACTTGCCTGCACGGACTGATCGGATCCGGCTCCAGAAAAACCATCTGAATAGATCGGACTAAAGATTAGAAACGGTACAATGAAAATGATGCAGAGCAGCCTGGACACCTGAATGAAAGTCACCACTGTCAAATCTATCCCCTTGATTTCTTCCCCCAACGTCACCATTTGGGAAAGACCGCCCGGGATGCTTCCTGTCAAAACCGTTTTATAATCGATCCCCGTCCACTTTGACACAACTTTCGCAATCAGAGCACTGAACAACAGAATAATGAGCGTGACGATCAGCATGGATGGGAGCTGTTGGGTAATTTGCAAGAGTGTAGACCGTGTGATGGAAAGTCCCAGCATATAACCTACAGCAATCAAGCCTGTGTTTCTGAGCTGGGATGGCCAATACAGCTTGAAAATATTCAACCGGGAAACAATCAATCCTGCTGTCATCGGGCCCAATAGCCAAGGAATCGGTGCATGTAGTATGAAAAATAAGGATCCGCCCACGAGAGAAAAGGCAAGCGTCATGAGCCAACGGATCCATTTATTTTCTTTCAACGCTTGAAAATTTGTCATGATCACCCTTCTTTTATCTTTTGTCTCTTTAATACTATGTAAAAAAAAGTATTTCTTCAAGAAAAATACTTCGTGTCCCTAAATTTAAACGTATGAACTTTTGAACATAACTAAATCAACAAAGTGCCAGGCAAATTCCGCCTGGCACCTCTCTTATTTCTCACATGAGAAAATGATATTGTTTTGTTTTCTCGCTGTTTCTGTTATGTCCAGCACGAGTCGGCTTAATTCATTCAATTCCTTATATTCTTTTGCATTCTTCGTTTCGATGATCCTGACGATTTCTTCGATTTCGTACACCATATCGTTTTCTTCCTGTGGAATCGAAATTTGTTCTCTTTTCGTTAACGAATGGTCAATATATTCAATGGTGGATATTGGCGCTGCTTTATCGAGAATGAACGTCCCTTCTTCCCCGTGAATTTCATTTGGGCTGAACGATTGGGCAATTTTTGAACAGAGGACGGTGCAGACGAAGTCGTCATATGTCAGTACAAGCGTTCCACTTCCATCGATTCCGTTCCTTAACCGAACAGGATGATAGGAAACCTGAAGCGGCGCACCGAATAAGCCTGCAGCTAGAAAAATCGGATATACCCCTACATCTACGATCGCGCCCCCCGAAAATTGGGGAGAAAAGATATTCGGATCTTCCCCTTCGAGAAACTGATCATACCGGGACGAATACTTGATGGAATGCAAAATGGCGCTTCTTATTTTCCCGGCTTTTGAAAGTTGCTGCTTCAGCCTTTTGAAATTGGGCGAATGGATATTGCGGATCGCCTCTAAAATATAGACATCATTTTCTTCGGCAATTTGAAAAATTTCCTCCAGCTCCTGGATGTTCGAAAAAATGGGCTTCTCACAGATCACATGCTTTTTATTTTGAAGAAAAAGCTTTGCTTGTTCGTAATGAAGCGAATTGGGCGAAGCAATATAAACGGCGTCCAGCTCCGGGCTTGCAGCCATTTCCTCTAAGTCGTCATAGGTAAACTCAGCATCGAATCGATTGGCGAATTCCTCCGCATTGGCCTTGTCCCTTGAATATACACTCGTTAAATGAAGCTTCTTGCTCAATCTTGAAGCATTGATAAATTTGGTTGTAATACTGCTCGTTCCGATCGTTCCGAAATTCAACATCATTGGTTCCTTCTTTCATTTTGTATACCAGTGTTACTGGGTCACATATGGTGCGGTTATATGCACCGGCTGGCTTTCTGCCCCGGCTGTACCCGCTTGTCTTTCTTGGCGTTGACGCTCCTTTTCAATCAGTTCTGTCAGCGGAATCGGTTTAGGCAAGTGAGCAAGCACACTTGCAGAAAGCGCAATCCTTCCATTTGTATAGGTCCTGAAAAATTGATTAGCCATTTTTAAGTACCCTGTTTCAAGTGGATGAACATCTGATGGATTTGGTATCAAGCTTTTTGCATCCAATCCGAATTCATTGGAAACAGGAACAAAGACGGCTCCATTTCTCTCGGCAGACTGCTCCAATATTTTATTTAAAATGGCCAGCTCTCCCGCTGTGCCTTGCTTGTGGTCAGGCGCGATATGGGGGAAAGGGAAATAATACCCCATCACAAACACCTTCGCATGTGAATTCAGGCGATGGATCCGTGACAATATTTCTTCTTCATTCAATCTAAGCTGATTCAATGCGAAATCAACGGGAATTTGCTGATAGCGCACTGTCAAATGGTCCGGGTCCTTCTGGATGAGCTGCAGCAAGTCGTTCGCACCGGAAGATATCGTGATTAAATCTGCCTGCTTTACTGCCTCTTGCACATTGCGGTCTTGCAGCTGCCCAAGCAATTGTCCCGAGGTGTACCCTGGAATGGCAAAGGTCTTTGAAAAACCAGCCAGACTCCCGCTTTGCTTAAGCCCCATGGCAATCAAATCAGTGTAGCTTGAGCCAATTTGATCATAAGGCGTCATCCCGGCGGCCAATGAGTCCCCCAGCGCCAAATAGTTTATCCTTTCTTGGGCATTCGCTTTTGAAGTATGTACAAAGCTAACTGATAGGAGAAGCCCAAATAGAAGCAATAAAAAAAACAACTTTTTCAAAGTATGGTACATATAAATTCATCCTTTGAGATGTTTTATTATTTGGACGTTTTCTAAAAATATATTGATAATAACATAAATGGTTGATTTCCGCTGCAGGAGTCTCTCACCTTCGGCTCTAATCAACCCTCTTATCGATGATTTTTTACAAAACCTCTTTTAGAAAACAGTCTTAATTAATTAGGTTCTGTTATTAAAGCTCTAAGATCTGTTCGCTTTCTGTGGACGAACTAGCCAGGTCTATAGTTCCACTCCGGAATCTTACCTGAACTATTTACATCATAAGTGTCAAAGTTTATAACGGCATTTTCCCACAAATCCATCCATTAAAATTATACCTGCCAATTTTGAAAATAGCTATTTAATCCAATTGAGTAGGAGGGAGTGATTAACTCCCGACCTCTCACACCACCGTACATACGGTTCTCGT
>NZ_RCVZ01000029.1 GCF_003668575.1 Falsibacillus albus
AAATGAAGGGAATCAGAACAGGAATCTGGTGCCCGTCACGAGCGGAAATCGAAATGAAGGGAACCAGAATGAAATCTATCAACCTGCATCAGCTGGAATTCCGAACCTAATCAAGCAGAAACCAGGCAGAAGCCCCGTCGGGAAAAAGAGTGTCATTGGTCCGTCCGGAGAAAACAGCTGCATGATTTTTGGAGGAAAAACTCACGCTCTGACCAATAAAAAAAGACTGTAAGCAAATTCAAAATCCATTGAATTTGTCAACAGCCTGCTTCAGTGGTAATGCAAGGTATTTTTTTATTTATCTTGTTCTGTTAAACAGTATTATCTTTACTGCTTTTCAATACTGACCTTTAACAGAGTATTTATTTAGTAAAAACATTGACCGTTTCATTTACTGTTCCATAAGGCATATTTGCAGCCATCTGTGGTGTTGAACCAGCACCATAAGGCGAATTTGAAGCCATTTGAGGTGTTGAACCAGCGCCATAAGGCATATTAGAAGCCATCTGGGGTGCTGCTCCAGGTGCACCGTAAGGCATTTGTCCCATTGGATATCCACCTGCATAAGGCATACCGTATGGCGGATATGGATAATATGGAGGGCAGCAAGGCCGGTTAAAAAGGAATGGTCCCACTGCTAAACCAGCTAAACCACCTGCTAAAAATGGCAGCAGTCCAAATCCGAAAAAGAAGCGTTCATCATTTCCGTGTCTAACCGGATAATAGTATGGGCGATAATAATGAGGATACATAAAACATACCTCCTTTCTCTATTTACAGTGTATGGTACAAATTAAGCTTTGCGCCTGTCCTCGCCTAGGACAGTGAAGATGACCATTCATCGATGCGATATCGGATGGAGACTTTTTCATTATTCTTTTGTAGTAATAAAGACCTATTTATGGTACTGTTGAAAAAAATATCCAAGAAATATAGTAAAAACAACCTTTTTACTAGTACAATAGATATAAAAACAGGAATGCTGTCAGTTGAAAAGGGAGAAGTTATGACTCATCTGAAAAACTTTTTAATGAATGAAGAGAATTTTAGAGAAAATCAAAAATTAAAGGAAATTTTATTTGAAATCATATTTCATCATGTGGCTGATGCGATTTTTATTATGAAGGTGGAATATGACCCTCAACCAAGATTTAAATATATGTTTGTAAATGAAAAAGGACAATTGCAATCCGGGGTGGATCAGGGACAAGTGGGGATGTTCATGGAGGAAGTCCTGGAGAAAGAATTGTTTGAACATTTAAATGGGCAATACTTAAACTTATTGGAAAATGGTGATCGATTATCCTTTATCGATGAAATACGTACGGCGGACGGAAATTTAATGACAAATGAATCATTATTGACAGCTATCCGTAATGATAAGGGAATCATCGATTTTGTGGTAGCGGTATCCAGGGATATTACTGCATCAGTTCATGAAAGAAAACGATTGATTGACAGCGAGCAGCGATATCGTTCAATCATCGACCACAATATGGATGCGGTTTTTTCTCTTGACCGGAATGGGGAAATACTTGAAGCGAACAAAGCGAGCGGCTCACTGTTAGGATTTAGTGAAGAAGACTTGATCGGCTGTTCTATTTATGATTTCGTTATCGAAGAGGAAGTATTTGCGATCAAAAATGTGTTGGAGCATTGTTTAAGCGGGGAATCCATCGAGAAGAGTGCTTGTTGGCTTTCAAATAAAAGGGGTCACCAGTTGCTTGTCCATTTAAAAAGCATCCCGATCATAATCGATGGGGAGATTCCAGGTATATATTTGATAGTAAGGGATATTACCGAGCATTCTCAAAATACGGAAACGATCAAGTATTTGGCTTTCCATGACCAATTGACCGGGTTATGGAATCGCCGGGCACTTCTTGATCATTTGCAGGATGAAATCCCCAGTGCCATGAAAATCGGAAAGGAAATGGCATTATTGTATTTGGATTTAGACCGCTTCAAATTTTTTAATGATACACTCGGGCATAAAACAGGCGACGATCTGCTGAGGACGATTGCAGAAAGATTGACAAGCTTATCTTCAGTCAACTATCGCATTTACCGGCAGGGGGGAGATGAATTTATCATCCTTCTATTCAATGGATCCAGGGATAGTGCCGAAAAGGCAGCACAAGAAATCATGTCTAAATTCAGTGAGCCCATGTATGTGCATAACCAAGAATATTATATCACCCCGTCCATCGGCATCAGTATATTTCCTGCCGATGGAAAAGACACGGAAACATTAATCAAAAGTGCCGACAGCGCATTGTTCCAGGTAAAAGAGAAAGGGAAGGCGCACTATCGCTTTTATCAATCCGATATGAATGTCGCTTTTCCAAACTTCATATTAATGGAGTCGCATCTTAGAAGAGCGATTGAGAAAGAGGAATTGCTCATCTATTATCAACCGCAAGTCAATCTCGCTACCGGAAAGATAGAAAGCTTCGAAGCGCTGCTTCGCTGGCAAAATAGAAAGTTTGGGTTTGTTACACCTTCTCAATTTATTCCGTTGGCTGAAGACACGGGGCTGATCATTCCTATCGGCGAGTGGGTGATTGAAAATGTGTGCGAACAATTAAGCAAGTGGAGGAGTAAAGGATACCAGAGCGTAAGGGTAGCCATCAACATATCTCCAAAGCAGTTCCAGCAGCACCAGCTACCTGATATCATCAATCGTTTGCTTAAGAAATACAAATTGCCGCCGGACTCCCTTGAAATAGAAATTACCGAAGGTGCCATGCAGGACACCCGAACAACATTGACTATGCTGAACCGGCTGAAAGAAATCGGCATCATAATATCAGTGGATGATTTTGGAACGGGCTATTCCTCATTGAACTATTTGAAGAGGTTTCCATTGGATATCTTGAAGATTGACCAAACATTCGTCAAGGAAATCCAGCAAAGCTATAAAGATGCGGCTATAACAAAAACGATTATCCACCTTGCCCACAGTCTCGGGTTGGAAGTCGTGGCTGAAGGTGTCGAAGAAATGGAGCAGGTCGAATTTCTCTTGAATGCCAATTGCCAAAAAGCACAAGGTTTTTATTTCAGTAAACCGGTCAGTGCATTGGAGATCGAGGAAAAAGTTTTAGTCAATCAATAATCCGTATTATGGACTTGAAGTGTAAAGTGTAAACAAAGAAATCTCTGGTATGGATAAGAAACGGAATGGGAGCCTTGTTGTCCCAAGTCCCCTATTTACATAAAGGGTCAACGGATACTTTTGGTTAATGTGGTACATGCCTTCTATATATTTCCTGGCATAGGGTGGTGTTACAACCGGCCCGTAAAAAGGAAGCTTGATCTGTCCGCCGTGGCTATGTCCGCTTAATTGCAAATCTGCTCCTTCGACTGAAACAGCATCAGCCAGATCTGGTGCATGGGATAGGAGAATGGTGAATTGACCCTTCTTTTCATTACGAAGAGCTTTTTGTATATTGGGAGTTCCGAGCATTGCATCGTCCAAGCCTGCAATGTGAATCGAAGCACCAGATGCTGTCGATATATCTATGCCTTCATTTTTGAGGAGTCTAAAGCCCGATTTATTCATGACTTTCCTATAAATATCGGTTCCATAACCTCCGTGGTCGTGATTCCCGTAAATGCCTATTTTTCCAAATGGTGCATGGAGATCAGTCAAATAGCTTGAAAGATGGTCGATGTGATCATATTGATTCGGAACATCCATTAAATCACCTGTAAATAATATCAAATGCGGGGACAACTGCTTCATCAGCAGTAAATGTTTTTTTAGCTGGTTGATTGAATATTGGAATCCTAAATGTGTATCACTGAATTGGAGGATCCTGAAGCCATTGAACTCCACTGGGATCTTTTTATTGAAAATTGGAATCTGTGTAATATTGATGCGTCTAGTTTCTATGTTTTTTGAATAGTAATAGAACAATGCATTTATGGCAACCACAGAAAAGTAGGTTGCCATTAATTTTTTGATGAATTTTCTCCTGGAGATTGTGATTCCCATGTCCTTCAACCTTTCCCATTTGCTTGTGTAGATAAAGCAGTTCTATTTTGACAATTATGCAGAACTGATTTAAAGTATTACAAATGTAGTCGAATACTTCCTACTGAAGCAGAAATCAACCTTTTGGTTAATAGCAACAAACTTTTTGATAAGAACGTTGCAAAAACACAATATGTCAAAAGGAGAATCCACTTATGAAAAGATTCGAGCAAATGGAATTGATATTATTGCCGATTGAACAAGGGTTGATTAAAATATATGTTTATGGTTTCAATTCAAAAGGTGCATGGGGACGGGTTTATGCTGAACTGAATGAATCCAACATAAGCATTAAAGGTTATCATCGCAAAAAGACCATTATAAAGGCCCTTTCGAAGCTGAATGAGAAACTATTGAACAAAGCTGACTCTTAAACTAGCAAACGATAAATTGGCAATAGAGACAGACATGCCCTTGTCTGGACCTGGAAGAATAACCAGGTTTTCAGGTGAAGGTTGTCTGTTTTTTTATGCAGAAAGTAGTAAGAATATTGCGAATGAAAGAGAGTGGCTGGTATAATGAATGAGTATTCATTCAACAAATAGGGGGGAAGGGAATGAAAGATAAAGTAGTTATCGTTACAGGCGGTTCAAGCGGAATGGGGAAATACATGGCTAAAAAATTTATTGATTCTGGTGCGAAAGTGGCGATCACCGGAAGGAATAAAGAAAAATTGGAATTGGCAAAAAAAGAAATCTGTCCAGAATCTGACCAACTCATTCTAATACAAATGGATGTAAGGGAACCGGATCATGTAGAGCGGATGATCAAAGAGACAGTGGATGCATTCGGTACGATCGATCATCTAGTCAATAATGCAGCCGGCAACTTTATTTGCCCTGCAGAAAAGCTATCGGTCAATGGATGGAAATCAGTCATAGACATTGTACTCAATGGAACTTTTTATTGTTCAAGATTGGTAGGGGAATATTGGATTAATAATGGCGTGAAGGGAAGCATCATCAACATGGTTGCAACCTATGCATGGAATGCTGGAGCAGGCGTCATTCACTCGGCTGCAGCCAAAGCAGGTGTTTTATCCTTGACCCGTACATTGGCGGTCGAGTGGGGCCATAAATATGGAATCAGGGTCAATGCCATTGCCCCTGGACCAATTGAACGTACAGGAGGTGCAGACAAACTGTGGGAATCTGAGGAAGCGGCTAAAAGGACGTTGAACAGTGTTCCGCTTCACAGGCTTGGAACCCCTGAAGAGATTGCTGAACTAGCATATTTCTTATTTTCTGAAAATGCGGGTTACATCAATGGAGAATGCATAACAATGGATGGCGGGCAGTGGCTGAATCCATTCCCTTTTTAATCATCCACCAATAAACAAAGTTCATGTTGTCGTTAAAGGTATCGGGAAGCTCTTATCTCGATGCCTTTTGCTTTCATAGCTGTCCACGTTCCGCAAAGGTGGATGTTCACACAATTTCATCATTTGAAGTTGAATGAATATCATCAAGCAGTATTTTTTTATTAATGAATTCTAGATGTCTGTCTATATGATATAATCATTGATAATCTTTTTTACGGAGGGCAGCTATGGATGCATTAGAGATATTGACCAATCAAGATAAAGTAGTTCCGTATTTTCAGGCAATATTCAGTGCAGATGAGCATAAAGTTATCGGCTATGAAATATTGGGGAGATATGAAACTGAAGCAAAAGTTGAGAGCTTGGGGCCATTTTTTTTTGATAACCAAATTCCTGAAGAGTATCGCATTGAAATCGATAATCTTGTTCTTTCAAAAGCCTTCGATAAAATCCTCAAATTGGACCAGCAACCATTAGTATTCGTGAACCGAGACATTGAATTATTGATGTTGGACAGCGGCGAGCAGCTTATCATGATCCTTCAGCACTATGAACAAAAGGGGCTCTCATTGGAAAAAGTGGTCCTTGAAGTCAAAGAAGGAAGCTATAAAGGAGAAACAGGGGACTTGCATCATTTATTGCGCTATTTAAAAACGCTTGGAATTAAAATTGCGCTTGATAAAATGGGCGAAGAAAGCGGGCATTTGGATAAGATCAGCCAGCTTTCCCCGGATATTCTAAAGGTCGATCTTAAACCGCTCAGAAATGACTTAAACAATACAACGTTGAAAGATGTACTTTATTCCTTTTCACTGTTGGCAAGAAAGATTGGCGCTTCATTATTATTCGAAAATATAGAAATGGATTATCAGCTGCAATTTGCATGGATTAATGGAGGCCGTTATTACCAAGGATTTTATCTTCACCATCCAGAGGCTGCTTTTGCAGATACATCGATTTTTAATGAAAAACTCCGTGTTAAATGTGAAAAGTTCATTGTACATGAAAAAAATAAACTCCTGAAGGTTTATGAACTTTCTGATCAACTGCAGGACTTAATCTTTTCATTTTTCCAAAATCCCAAGAAGCTACAAGATCCATATGATCATCTTCTTGAACAGGTTTCATTGGAATTCAGCCAGATGAGTTTTCGTTTATACATTTGTGATGAAAACGGTTTTCAGCTCTCATCCAACTTCTTCAGAATAGGAGAAAATTGGGAAATACAAGAGGGATACAATGGGAAGAATTGGAGCTGGAGGCCGTATTTTCTCGAGAACATTGTTAAAATGAATCGGGATCAAAGGGGACTTTTATCAGATTTATACAGTGACATAGAAACCGGGGAGAATATCCGTACTTTTTCATATCCACTAAGGAATAATCACTATTTATTCATGGACTTGTCCTATGAATTTTTATATGAGCAAGAGGGCCTGCTCCGTTGATCGATGTATATTTTGCAACCGCTCTGGAGAATTTATGATTAAACGTCGTAAAGGAGCGGATGATGCTTGAGTTTATATATGATCTTACTTACGATTATCGGAGTGGTTATCGTGGGTGGTGCATTGATTTACACCCTCATGATCGGAAAAGGACAAAAAGCGGTTGATGGCGAATTTGATGCATCTGTGTCAGATCCTGTAAAAAGACACTCTTATTTGAGAAATCCCATCTTCCTTACATATATCATCGTTATTTCTTTGGCTTTATTATATGTATTGTATGAAGTGATCCAGCATAGATATTAATTGAGAGGCTTGTCAGAATGTACATTCGGGCAAGCCTGATTTGTTTGTCCATGAAAAGGGGAGGGTAAACGAATGATAAGAAAAAAGTCGGTTCTTGTATGTATTTAACGAACGGTTCATAGCATATCGACAAAATCCTATTGTTAGAATGAAGAAGTAATCAACGGGATGCGGGGAAGGAGAGAGAGAAATGAGATGGGCAAAATATGTAATTGGCTCCTTAGCAAGTATTTGCTTCATGGTTCTGCTAGTATTTGCTGAGCCAGCTTGGGCAGATGAGATGGATGGTCCTTCGATAGCAAAAGTAAAAGAAGCGTTTCAAGCGCAAGTATCATTGAGTGAAAAGGAAAGAACCATGCCGGAAGTCATGCAGGTTTTGAAGCCGTATTTCACGGATAAGTTTGTGGACATATTTTTACAAGCGAATTTAGTCAAAACAAAAAGTGGTTATCAAACGTTCGGTTCTGATTTTGCGCCATACTATATTCCATTTTTTTCTTATGACAAATCAAAAATGAAAATTGTCCAAGATGGGGGTGATTTCTTTGTGATTGAAAAATTTGTAGACGATGGCGATGGACCCGTTTCTTTTCCTGATGGGTATCAAGGGGTGAAATTTTTAAAAACAGGTGAAAATGAGTGGAAAATCGATGAGGTCGAAACAAATATACCCGATCGGATCATTGAAAAAGCGGATGGGCAGGTTCCATATGTAAAGGGGAAAAAGCCCGGTCAAATTCATTCGTTATGGTCAGATTTTTCCCGTTTTCCAATAGGCTTCATGATTCAAGCACCACGCGCAATGACGTCTCCTATTAACGTGATAAATCAGGTTTGGATCGCAAGTGACATTTACAGCCTGAACCAAGCATCAATAAAAAAGACGATGACGATGGAATGAAATACCATACATATAGGAAGTTGACTCTTGGGGCAAATGAAATTAATAATCACCCAAAGAGCCATTTCCTTATTTTATTTTCAGCAAGGAAGTGATTTTTTCCTGATCGAACCCAATGATGGCCTCTCCATTGATCACAATGACAGGTGTTGAAAAAGCATTATACGTTTGCATAAGCTCTTTCCTTGCAGATGGATCACTTTTTATGTTTTTTTCGACAAACTCTATATGATTGTCCTTTAAAAACATTTTGGTGAATTCACATGGTGGACAGGCTGGCTGCGAGTAAACAATAACATTTGCCTTCATTCGTTTTCCCCTTTCAGGATATACCAATCTCGGTAAATAGTTTGACCTATTTTTTAAAATCTGTCAAAACCACATCAAAGTTAGGACTCCAACCCGAATGACCGAAGTAAATTCTTTCTAAGTGCTTTTCTTTCAAAAGTGTGATAAAGTTTAACATTGAATTTGGATTGAATCGATTTAAAGTTCCTGCCGATCCGGAATTATTCTAAATGGGACTTTGTTATCATTCTCTCCTTAGGGAATGGGATGATAGGATAAAGTAGGGCATCAGATTGATCGCTACAGATCCAATCTAGCCTTGAATAAATCCATGTACATTCTAAAAAGGATCAGGCATAATTGAAAGATTTTTCTGATTTTCCCTTAGAAAAAATTATTAGAGTATAATGTACACGGATAGAAAAATCATTTCCGTAAATGATACATTATAGAGAAGAAGGAAAGGAGATTTACTATGTCTCAATTATTGGGTGTAATTCAACGATTGAAAGCTATGCAAGATACAAAAGATTCTGGAGAGGTACCACAAAGATTGTTCGAAATGAATGGAAAAACATTGTGTCAGGTGAAATATTTTCCTTCTACAGGTACGTTTGAGCTGGAAGTATATGATGATGATGCGAAATCAAATAAATATCAATTTGATGATATGGATATTGCAGCAATTGAAATCTTCGACCTTCTGCAAGAAGAGCGCGATCCTTCCTGATCGGTCAAGCAACTGCCATTGAGCTTTTTAGAGAATCTCAAATTCATGATTATTGATATTATTCTGAGGGCCTTGAGGGCTCTTTTTTTTATGCAGCCTGGAATTGCAAATAAGAGAATTCTTCAGCACCATTATGATCAATAATTACCTAAATCAGAATTGTGAGTTCAATTCTTAAAGAAAGACGACTGTTATGTATATGTGTTAAAATGGAAATGAACGTGTATGTATTTTTTTAAACGAGGGAGTTTTTATGATTACAGTTCAAAGTAAGGAATTTTTAGAAACACCGATTAATGATTTCATTATTCCATCAGAAAAAGTAGCACATGTTCAAGTGGGGAACAATCTGGAACATGCCTTGCTGCTATTGACCAAAAGCGGCTATTCTGCCATTCCCGTTCTAGATCCACAATATAGATTGCACGGATTGATCAGTTCTCCGATCATTACGGAATCCATTTTGGGGTTGGAACGGATCGAATATGAAAAGCTTGAAAATAAAAAAGTGGAGGATGTCATGATCACGGACTTCCCCAGAATAAAAAAAGATGACATTTTTCAAAAAGTGCTGGACCTTTTAGTCGATCATAATTTTTTATGCGTTGAAGATGAGGACGGAGTATTTGAAGGGATACTTACCCGTAGAATCATTTTAAAGCAACTAAAAGGACATATTTACAAAATGAAACATTCAGAATAGAGGCTGTCCCGATGAGTTTTCGGCTCCTCCCATAATCATCATGGTATAGTCCATTTCATGAACTTGGATACTAAGCCGAGAGAGGAGTCGAAATGCAGGGGCAGCCTTTTGTTTTCTGCACCATAGGAGGATATCGATGGAAACTGCTAAAAAGCAAGTGGAGCAAATAGAAAAAAAACAAACGAAGAGGCCGCTGGTTCTTGCTTCGGTTATGCTTGCAATGTTCATGGGGGCCATTGAGGCAACGATTGTATCCACCGCAATGCCTGCGATAGTGGGGGACCTCGGTGGATTTTCCTTATTCAGCTGGGTATTTTCTTCTTACTTATTGATGAATGCTGTTACCGTACTCATTTATGGGAAATTATCCGATATTTTTGGCAGGAAACCGATCATCATTACGGGTATCCTACTATTTTTAACTGGATCTACGCTTTGCGGCTATTCGGGGAGTATGACACAGCTAATTATTTTCAGGTTCATTCAAGGGTTGGGGGCAGGAGCTGTTCTGCCGATTGCCACTACAATTGTCGGTGACATATATTCAAAGGAAGAAAGGGCGCAGATACAGGGATACCTTTCAAGTGTATGGGGAATTTCTGCCATTATGGGTCCTGCAATCGGTGGATTTTTGGTTCAATATGTTGATTGGAAATATGTTTTTTGGATCAATATCCCTTTAGGGCTGCTATCCATTGCTGGTTTGATTCTTTTCCTTCATGAAGATATTGAAAAGAAAAAGCCATCCATTGACTACGCTGGTGCCATTTTACTGACTGCTGCCATCAGCTCGATCATGATTGTTTTGGTGGAAGGCGGAGTGCATTGGGCATGGACATCCTATCAGGTCATCGGATTAATTGTCTTATTTATTTTAGCCTTTTCCGCATTCATTTGGCAGGAGCGGAGGGTGGAAAATCCGATGATGCCATTTGAAATTTGGAGAAATAAATCCATATTTATTGCTAATTCCGTTTCATTGACGACTGGGGTCATGTTGATTGGACTTTCAAGCTTCCTGCCCACATTTGTTCAAGGTGTTATGGAAAAATCTGCGACAATTGCCGGGTTTACTTTGACTGCAATGTCGATCGGCTGGCCAATTTCGTCTGCATTGGCAGGCAAGCTGCTTTTGAAAATAGGTTTCAGGGCGACTTCTTTAATGGGAGGCGCTTCATTGGTCATTGGTGGCGTGCTATTTGTTTACATGACACCGGAAGCAGGACCGATATGGGCTGCGTGCGGATCATTCTTTGTAGGGGTGGGAATGGGGTTGACTTCAACTGCCTTTATTGTATCCATTCAAAGTAATGTAGACTGGAAAAAGAGAGGGATTGCGACAGCATCGAATATGTTTATGAGGAATTTGGGAAACACTGTTGGAGCGGCGCTTCTCGGAGGTTTGCTTAACAGCAGGATCCAGGACTATTTGCATCAACATGGCGGTCAAGGCGACCAAGGCCTGACAGTTGATTCTGCCAACCAGCTGTTGAAAGCTGCAGAACGCAATCGTCTTTCCATGCACGTTAGAGAGCTTCTTCAGCATAGTCTGACCAATGCTCTTCATTTTGTGTACATGGTGGTGCTTTTATTTGCCATCATCAGCGTCATTTTTATTTTCTTTCTCCCAAAAGAACAAAAAACAAGTTAATAATGCAAACGAGAAACTGTCCTTGATCCTTCAAGGGCAGTTTCTCGTTTCCTTGGATCTGCAGTCATAAAGCTTGCTCAGTAATGAAGCCAGCTTTATGACTATAGACAGATTCATAGAAGAATTGAGTTTGCATACATCAAGTTTGCAGAGATCTAAAATCACGAATGCAATGCTTCATATCCCAGTTGGAGGATGAGCAGCAGGGTGATGGCGTTAAGTAAATATTTCACTTGCTTCAATGAGAGTCTTTTTGCCAGCCGGACCGAAACCATGGCCCCTATAAAGGATCCTGCAGCTTGGCATACCCCGATTTTCCAATCAAAATTTCCAGCTCCCAAGTACATGAAAAATGCCCCTAAACAGCTGACAAAGGTTTGGAACCGGCTTAATCCCACCGCCTTTAAATACGAAAAGCCATTCCGCAAATATATGATCATAAGCAATGTTGCCTGGCCTGGCCCGAACATTCCGTCGTAAGCGCTTATGCTGAATAAATATGGAAACATCCGTTTGGTGATTTTGTCCTTGGCACTGCCCTGCTTTGTTGTTGATTTTTTGAACAGATTAAGAATTAAAGCAAATGAGAGCAGACAAACAGCGATGATTTTCATATGTGTCTCACTGATGGAGTTGGTCAGCACCCCTCCTGCGATTCCGCCGGCAACAGCAAATGGCGTGATCGATAATGCCAGTTTCATCGTTATCTCTTTCTCCTTCAATAAATAATAAAAGCTGGAAAAAGAGCTGATGATGTTTGAAAACTTTGCAGATGCAATGGCAGAATGAACGGGTACACCGATTAATAGCAACAAAGGCATTCCGATCAATCCTCCGCTTCCAGCAAGCGTGCCTACAAATGTTGCTGAAAAGCCTATACATATGACAAGAAGGAAAGTCAATTTCATCCCACCTTTCATTCGTATCATATGCCTTTATTATCAATAATGAAATTTTAAAATTTTTAAGATATAATATAAGAAAAACTTATGGAAAGGGAGGGATGAATCATGACCTTTTCTGAGTATCAATTGTTAACGGTCCTTGCCCAGGAAATGAATATGCGGAAGGCTGCTGAGAGGCTTTTTGTTTCCCAGCCTGCCCTTTCCCAACGGCTGCAGAATATAGAGAAGCAATGGGGGACGAAAATATTCATACGGTCTCAAAAGGGGCTGTCCCTTACGCCTGCTGGGGAGCTTGTTGTCCAATTTGCCCAAGAAGTAATAGAGAAGGAAGAGAAAGTAAAGGAAGAGATGCAGTCGCTGGATGCCAAGGTTCATGGAACATTGAAAATTGCCTGTGCCTCCATCGTTGGCCAAAACTGGCTTCCGCAAGTATTGAAAAGGTTCGTCCAAAAATATCCCCATGCCAAGATTTCTTTGATTACAGGTTGGAGCAGTGAAATCATTAAAGCTTTATATGATGACGAAGTCCATATCGGCATCATCAGGGGCACCCCGGATTGGAAAGGTCCGAAGCTGCATCTGTTTAAAGACAGCCTGTATTTAGTGGATCGTGAAATAGACAAGATAGAGGATGTCATGAAAACAGATCGCCCTTTCATCCAATTCAAAAGCGATTCCAACTATTATCAGGAAATACAGGATTGGTGGCATCGACAATTCCAAACCACGCCAAAAAGAACAATTGTGGTCGACCAAATAGAAACGTGCAAACAAATGACCTTCAATGGGATAGGCTACGCGATTTTGCCTGCTATTACGCTCAATGGAGGGGAAAATGATATCTTTAAAATACCATTGACTGATGACCATAATACGATGTTAAATCGGGATACATGGCTGCTTGGATATGAGTCCGCATTTGAGTTGAAGCAGGTCAATGCATTTGTGGAAGTGGTCAGGGAGCATTTACAATCTCATCCAACGGCATTTTAATTCTTGTTTTAAACTCTCTTGTTTGTTAAAGTATTTTTCAGGTATACATAGAATTTAGGAGGAATGCCCATATGAAAATGATGGATGCTAACGAAATTATTTCGTTTATTCAAAATAGTAAAAAGTCCACACCTGTGAAGGTTTATGTGAAAGGTCAGCTGGATGGGATCGATTTCGGTGCCGATTCACAAACATTCATAACAGGAAACACTGGAGTGGTCTTTGGCGAGTGGTCTGAAATCTCAAAGGTCCTTGAAAATCATAAGGATGACATCGAGGACTACGCACTTGAGAACGACCGCCGTAATTCTGCCATTCCATTGCTTGACTTGAAGAATATCAAAGCCAGAATCGAGCCCGGCGCGATTATCAGAGATCAGGTGGAAATCGGAGAAGGTGCGATCATCATGATGGGGGCTATGATTAATATTGGTTCTGTCGTAGGAGAAGGAACCATGATCGATATGAACGTCGTGCTTGGAGGACGTGCCACTGTCGGGAAAAATTGTCACATTGGTGCCGGTGCTGTCTTGGCCGGGGTCATTGAACCTCCATCAGCTAAACCTGTCGTCATCGAGGATGATGTCGTGGTTGGAGCAAATGCTGTTATCCTGGAAGGCGTTACGGTCGGAAAAGGTGCTGTCGTTGCCGCAGGAGCGGTTGTAGTCGATGATGTTCCACCTAATACGGTAGTAGCAGGGACTCCTGCACGTGTATTAAAGGAAATCGATGAAAAAACAAAATCAAAAACGGAGATTAAAAAAGAACTTCGTCAACTTTAATATAAGCGGGGCTGTCTTTTGGGCAGCCTCTCTCTTTGTATAGGGGGAGCATGATATGACGCTAAATCGATACATTCAAATCAGGCGTGAACTTCACAAAATACCAGAGCTCGGGTTCAAGGAATTCAAAACCCAGCAGTTCTTGCTTCGATATTTGACGGAATTACCCTCAGAGCGTATGGAAATCAAAAAATGGAAGACAGGATTGTTTGTAAAGATAAAGGGTCGGAATCCACAGAAAACAATTGGATACCGATCTGATATTGATGGTTTGCCGATTGAAGAAAAAACCTCCCTACCTTTTCAATCAGAGCATGAGGGCTGCATGCATGCCTGCGGGCACGATTTTCATATGAGCATCGCTCTTGGCATCCTTACACATTTTGTCCACCACCCAATCGAAGACGATTTGCTATTCATTTTTCAGCCTGCCGAGGAAGGCCCTGGAGGCGCACTACCGATGCTTCAAAGCAAGGAAATGAGTGAATGGCGGCCAGATACGATCTTTGCGCTCCATATTGCCCCGGAATATCCGGTCGGCACAATCGCGACTAAAGAAGGGCTGCTGTTTGCCAATACATCCGAGCTATTCATAGATCTGGAGGGCAAGGGTGGGCATGCAGCCTACCCGCACCTTACAAGGGATATGGTGGTAGCTGCAGCACATCTTGTGACCCAGCTTCAATCGATTGTTTCAAGAAATGTGAATCCACTTGAGAGTGCAGTGGTTACAATCGGTAAGATCACTGGAGGAACGGTGCAAAACATCATTGCTGAGCATGCAAGATTGGAAGGGACGATCAGGACCTTCTCAAATGAGTCGATGCAATCAGTCAAAGAGCGGATAGAAGCCCTTATCAAAGGAATAGAGGCAGGATTTGGCTGCAAAGCTGTCATCGATTATGGAAGCATGTACCACCAAGTATATAATGATGAGGAATTGACAAGGCAATTCATAAGCTTTTTAAAAAAGCATCCTGGCATTGAATTTGTGAATTGCAAAGAAGCTATGACAGGAGAAGACTTTGGCTATATGCTTTATGAAATACCAGGTTTCATGTGCTGGCTTGGTGTACAATCCGAATTCGGCCTTCATCATGCCAAACTGAATCCAAATGAAGATGCCATTCCGTTTGCCATCGACACCATGGTAAACTATATTCAAACATTATAAATGGTTTTTTTCGTAAAGCTCGATTCTTAACATTTGTTGCTATTCATCATGTTGGACAAAATTGATTTCCACGCAGGAGGCCCGCAGTCCCCTCCGGAGTCTTTGACCCAAGCCATTAATAAAAGGGCAGTTCCCTTATGCTACTATGCATAAAGGGACTGCCCTTCGTTCATTGCTATTCTTTCTTTTCGATGAATACTTGATGAGGAAATGGAATTTCAATGTCATTGGCATCGAGTGTTTCTTTAATCGCTTTTCTAAGCTTCCGTTCAATCCCCCATTGTTCCCCGTTAGCTGTTTTGGCAATGATCCGAAGGACGATATCAGAGGAACCTAGGTTTTGAACGCCGAGAACATTCGGACCTTCAACTATATTTTGATCTTCTTCGCCAATCCGGTTGCACATTTCCTGAAGCACCAAAATGGCTTTGTCGATATCGTCTTCATAAGAGATCCCGATATCGACCAGTGCTCTCATATTTCCTCTGGTATGGTTGCTCAAACTGGTGATTTCCCTGTTTGGAACATAATGAAGCGTTCCATCGAATCCTCGTATATGAGTCGTGCGAATCCCCACATTCTCAACAATCCCAGAAAAACCTCCTGTGGTGACGTAGTCTCCGACATCAACCTGACGCTCCAAAAGAATGAAGAATCCTGTTACAATGTCACTCACAAGTCCTTGTGCACCAAATCCGACGGCGAGCCCTACAATCCCTGCTCCTGCAAGGATGGCAGTCACTTGAATGCTGAATACTTGAAGAACGGTCACAAAGAAGATGAAAATCAAAATGTAAGAAAAGACATTCTTTGTAAGGCTTTCAAGTGTTTGGGCACGTGATTGGGAAACATTATTTCGTTCCTTATATTTTGTGAATGCGCTTGAAATCACTTTGTTGCCGAAGCTTCTGATGATTAAGTATGCTATGTATATGGCGATGAGCTTTAATACAATAAAGCCGATTTTGACAAAAAGCGCCCCCCAATCATAATGGGCGATCCTTGCACCCAAATCAATGAATGAAAACATTAAATCCAATTCCATCATCCTTCCGTCTCATTATGTATGTGTATCCTTTGTTAAAGGGAAGACCTCATAAACCATGCATTTTGTTTTATTCCCACAAAGAGAAATGTTAAACTAATGTTTGTCGATCCCTGTAATGAATATTAACAAAAATTTTGTCGTTTTTCGAATGAATTGATTATTATTGTAGAATTTAGGGAAAAACATGTAGTGTGGTTTCATGTCTTGTAGGCTTATTAAAATAGAATCATTTTTATATTAAATTAATTATAATAAACGTTGACTATCCAAGTAGGCTATACTATAATGTTTATTGTTGAAGATTGAACAATTGAGAATTACATATATATATTCTCAATTAAATAAATATTTGGAGGGATTTAATCATGGCAGAACGCATGGTAGGCAAGCAAGCGCCACGATTTGAAATGGATGCCGTACTTGCTAATAAAGAATTTGGTAAAGTAAGCTTGGAAGAAAACATGAAAAACGAAAAATGGACAGTTTTATTCTTCTATCCAATGGACTTTACATTCGTATGTCCTACGGAAATCACTGCACTATCCGATCGCTATGATGAATTCGAAGACTTGGATGCACAAGTTATCGGTGTTTCCACTGATACGATCCATACCCATTTAGCATGGATCAAAACAGATCGCAAAGAAAATGGCCTTGGGGATCTTAATTATCCATTGGCTGCTGACACAAATCATGAAATTTCCCGTGAATACGGTGTCCTGATTGAAGAAGAAGGTGTAGCGCTGCGCGGCTTGTTCATCATCAGCCCTGAAGGCGAATTGATGTACCAAGTAGTTAACCATAACAACATTGGACGCGACGTAGATGAAACGCTTCGAGTACTTCAAGCGCTTCAAACTGGCGGCCTTTGCCCGGCAAACTGGAAGCCAGGCCAAAAAACGCTTAACGTTTAATTAAAAGCGTAAGCGCCTCGAACAAAGGCGAACGTGATATCAACAAGGTCTAACTTCAGGTTAGGCCTTTTTTCAAACCATGGACGAAAAAGGAGGATTTACCCATGAAACTTAGAGAACCTATGCCAGAGCTTAAAGGGGCAACAGAATGGCTGAATGGGGAAGTTACACGTGACGATCTGGTCGGTGAGAAGCCTACGTTGATTCACTTTTGGTCGATCAGCTGCCACTTATGCAAAGAGGCGATGCCTCAGGTCAATCAATTCCGTGATGAATACAGAGATCAATTAAACGTGGTTGCAGTTCATATGCCGAGATCTGAAGATGATTTAAACATCGAGGAAATCAAAAAGACCGCTAGAGAACATGGGATTACCCAGCCTATTTTCGTTGACAGTGAGCATAAACTTACTGATTCATTTGATAATCAGTATGTTCCGGCTTACTATGTATTTGATAAAGAAGGGAAACTTCGTCACTTCCAAGCTGGCGGCAGCGGGATGAAAATGCTTGAGAAACGTGTCAACCGTGTCCTGGATGAAATGAACAAAGTTGAATAATATAGAAGAAAAGAAGGCTTTCCGATTGTGCTTCCACATTGGGGAAGCCTTCTTTTTTTGGTTCTATAATATTTGTTGGGGTTCTTACACAATTTGAACAAAAAAATGCACGTAATCA
>NZ_RCVZ01000030.1:0-290 GCF_003668575.1 Falsibacillus albus
ACTGTTTATTTGTTAAAAAAAGCAGTTGATCGGAGCGGAAGGTGCGAGACTCCGGAGGGCTCACCGCCCGCCCCTCGGAAAGCGAGCATCCTTCCGCGGAGATCAACTCCTCCATCCGATCGCTCATTTATCAAACACCTCGCTTACAAGACCCTCCTTTTGAGCAAGGATGATGGAAAACCTGCCAAATGTGATGGAAGATCCTAAAAATAGCCGCAAATTTCCCCTAAACGTTCCGAGGAGCACATTTTATCTTCGAAAACCACCAGGATATCTGCGAAAATCTCATT
>NZ_RCVZ01000030.1:300-17303 GCF_003668575.1 Falsibacillus albus
TGCCACATTTATCCCCGAAAATCCCCATATATCGATTATTCTACACTATTCGACATTTTTCGCCCTCAAACACGCTTCTTCCTGGCCCGCAACTCTTCTTTTTTATTTTGCTGACAATTGGCACATTGCCTGAGCAGGGAAACATCATCTAATAACGAATATATATGTTTGAAGGTGTATGCAAACAGGTAATGGTTTTGTACGCACAAATATCGATGAAATTCGGTGTTAACTGAAAAGGGGGTCATTGTATTTTTTCTCCTAAATCGAAATATGCAACTATACATGGAATGGAAGTTCATTTTACAGAGTGGGGAGATCCGAAGAACCCGACGATAGTTGGGTGGCATGGTTTAACCCGGAATGGGCGCGACTTTGACATTTTGGCCCGTTATTTGGCAAAGGACTATCATATCCTGTGTCCTGACACGATCGGCCGTGGTTTGAGCCAATGGAGTACATCACCTGATAAGGACTATTGCTTTGAGTTTTACAGTCAGCTCGCCATCGGGTTATTGGATTATTTAGGCATTGAAAAAGTGCGCTGGATCGGCACTTCGATGGGGGGAGCCATCGGGATACGTATAGCCGGTTCGACTCGATACAAGAATAGGATTACTCAGTTAGTCTTGAATGATATCGGTGCAGGTGCTTTGGATCAGGATGTACAGGATATAGAAGGCATCAAGCGAATTATCGGCTATGTTGGTGATCCACCCCATTTTAATACTTTCTCGGAGTTGAGAAAGTATTATAAAGCTATATATGCCCCATTTGGGCTGACTGAACAAGAATGGGATGACTTTACGAGGAATTCGTGCAGAAGAAGAGATGATGGCGGATTCAGCCCTGATTATGACCCGAAGATCGCGCTGCAATTTCATCATACGGAGGACTTGGACCTATGGGGGCATTGGGAGGCTGTACAAGCCGACATCTTACTAATCCGTGGTGAAATTTCAGATGTATTGCCGCTGGATGTAGCGGACAAAATGAAACAAAA
Organism: Falsibacillus albus; assembly: GCF_003668575.1. Lineage (NCBI taxonomy): Bacteria > Bacillati > Bacillota > Bacilli > Caryophanales > Bacillaceae > Falsibacillus > Falsibacillus albus. Next base: position 1,304 of record NZ_RCVZ01000030.1, read on the forward strand.
AAACGGGTGCCATTTGGTGACCATTCCTGAACTAGGGCATGCACCTGCATTAAATACCGAAGAACAACTCAAGCTGATCGAGAATTTCCTTCAATCGTAGTCAGCAGTACATTCATTTGTGGCGGGCAACCTTGGAAACTTCCTTTGCTCCTGGAATACTCAGGAGGTCTCCACGGCCCGTCTATTTGTTTCCCCCGATCTATGCTCAATTGTTTTCCCCCTTATCAATTACCGCTCGTCTTATGCTGCTCTTCTATATTTAAAAAGCTGATATAATTTAAATAATCGCCAATGAGCAAAGGGATCTTCTCCTCAGCCGCCGCCAGGAATTTTGTAATGAGAGGATAATCTTGATTCGGTGTCAATTTTATCAGTTCACCCCACCACTCCGTTTCATACCTCGCAATCATGCTTAAATTGTAAAGCAATGCATAATAGATGATTAATTCGGGTAAATGACTATTGTTGGACACAGCCCTTGGCAGACAATATTCATCCCTGAAAAGATGATAGCGGACAGGAAGAATCTTTGATTCGAACATTGGCCCATGAATGGTAAGTGCAAGGGCTCCGTTCTCAGTCTCTTTGTGGACGATTTGTTTTTTATCCAAAATGGATAAATGCTTCAACCATTCATCTTTATTCGAAGAATCGTGAAAATGTATCAATAATTCGCCTCCCTGGTTTTTTACAGGAATAAAACTACTCTCCCCTCTTATGAAAGTAAATGACTCATCAAGTTCCGGAATATGCTTGAAAAGATCTCCCATCATCATTCGATTTCCTTCCAAATGTTTCACGTGGAACATATAGGAAGAAAAATGTGAAAATAATCCATGCTTTTGTATTTTTACTTCGTCCTGGAAAAAGAAATAATTGCGTTTTTTCCTTTTACGGGAAGATAAGCCATGGGACAAAATGGCTGTCGTACTTGGATAGCTGGGATCAACCGTTAAAATACAAGCTTTAATAAGATTGATCAAACCGTAAAATAATAAGACGGGCTTGATGAATATGGAGGATTGTTCAGCTTGATCAATATATAATTTTCCGTGCTCCAAATAAGCAAGGAATGAGTCGCTGTTTTTATAGCTGAGCATTTTGTGATCGGTGAAATCATTTCTTAAATAGCATTTTCTAAGAAATTTCTGGGAATGTGAAGCAGATTGGAAATTGGTAATATAATCCCAACTTGTATGATGTTTGGTCACTGGAAAACCTCCAAATAAATTGAAAAATCTAAAATATTTGTATTACCTTGACAGTATTTTAACCAATTGATAACCTACTAATAATATTTTGGGACCAGGAGGGTAAAAAGATATGTGGGAAACTAAATTTGCTAAAGAAGGTCTGACCTTCGATGATGTTCTTTTAATGCCAGCCAAATCAGAAGTATTGCCTCGTGATGTCGATTTGCGAGTAGAGTTGACACCGACGCTGAAATTAAACATTCCAATCATCAGTGCAGGAATGGATACGGTTACCGAAGCAGAAATGGCGATTTCAATCGCACGCCAAGGAGGGCTTGGCGTTATTCATAAAAATATGAGCATTGAACAGCAGGCCGAACAGGTGGATAAGGTGAAACGTTCAGAAAGCGGCGTCATCACAGATCCGTTTTTCCTGACTCCTGAGCATCAGGTTTTTGATGCAGAACATTTAATGGGGAAATACCGAATTTCCGGTGTTCCGATCGTCAATAATTTGGAGGAGCAAAAGCTTGTCGGGATTATTACGAACCGCGATCTTCGATTTATCCAGGATTATTCGATCCCCATTCAAGAAGTGATGACAAAAGCAAATTTAGTGACTGCTCCAGTCGGTACGACCCTTTTGGACGCGGAAAAAATCCTTCAAAAGTATAAGATAGAGAAATTGCCGATTGTAGATAATGCCGGGGTTCTTAAAGGACTCATCACCATCAAGGATATCGAAAAAGTAATTGAGTTCCCGAACTCAGCAAAGGATGAGCACGGACGTTTGCTTGTCGGGGCTGCAGTCGGTGTGACGACAGATACGATGAAACGCATTGAAATGCTCGTAAAAGCAAATGTAGATGCCGTTGTTGTCGATACTGCCCATGGACATTCAAAAGGCGTCATTGACACTGTACGCGAAATCAGGGAAGCTTATCCAAACCTCAATATCATTGCTGGGAATGTTGCAACGGCTGAAGCTACAAGGGAATTGTACGAAGCTGGCGCCGATGTTGTGAAGGTCGGAATCGGGCCGGGGTCCATTTGTACAACCCGGGTTGTTGCCGGGGTCGGTGTTCCGCAAATCACGGCAGTATATGATTGTGCTGCGGAAGCAAGGAAACATGGAAAAGCCGTCATTGCAGATGGAGGAATCAAGTATTCCGGGGATATCGTCAAAGCACTTGCTGCTGGCGGCCATGTCGTCATGCTCGGCAGCTTGTTGGCAGGAACTTCCGAAAGCCCTGGCGAAACAGAAATTTTCCAAGGAAGACGATTCAAGGTTTATCGGGGAATGGGATCTGTTGGCGCAATGGAGCAAGGTTCAAAAGACCGCTATTTCCAAGAAGATGCGAAAAAATTCGTTCCAGAAGGCATCGAAGGACGCATTCCATACAAAGGTCCATTGTCCGATACGATTTATCAGCTAATCGGTGGCATCCGTTCAGGAATGGGATACTGTGGATCGAAAAACCTGCATGCCCTTCGTGAAAATGCCCAATTTATTAAAATGACCGGGGCAGGATTAAGGGAAAGTCATCCACACGACGTCCAAATCACAAAAGAATCACCAAATTATTCTTTATAATCCCAATGGCAGGAAAGAAGATCAATCTTTCCTGCCATTTTTTGATCACTTTTAGGTACTTAAGCTGTCTACTCAAGCCTAAATAACTATGTTAAAATAGCGGAAGTGTACATAATGACTTGGAGGGCTAAAAGTGAAAAGTAGTTGGATTCAAAAATCTTTTATTTGTTTGATGGTAACGCTGCTGGCTTTGGGCATTGTGCAAAAGCCTGCGAGTGCAGCGCCTGCAATCAATGTCAATGCAGATGCTGCCATCTTGGTTGAGGCAAGCACAGGGAAAGTCCTATATGAAAAAAATGCGGATGTCGCTCATGGAATCGCCAGCATGACCAAAATGATGACCGAGTATTTGTTATTGGAATCGGTAAAAGAAGGAAAAGTCAAATGGGATCAAAAATATTCTGTTCCAGCAGATATTTCCGGCATGTCCCATAATACATCCTTAAGCAACGTGCCATTGCGAAATGGCGGACAATATACGATCAAAGACCTTTATCATGCGATGGCGATCGATTCAGCCAATGCGGCAGCGATTGCGATCGGTCAAACGATCGGGGGAACAAAAGAGAATTTTGTTAAAATGATGAATGCCAAGGCGAAGGAACTTGGCTTGAAAAATTATCACTTTGTAAATGCTACCGGTTTAAATAACCGTGATTATAGCGGTCCTGGATATAACCTACCGATCGTAGGAGGAAAAGAAGAAGAAAACGTCATGTCAGCAAAAGATGTAGCCACTTTGGCCTATCGATTGGTGAATGATTATCCGGAAGTGTTGGAAACATCCAGCGTTCCTCAAATGAAGTTTGCTGAAGGGACAGAAGATGAGTTCCTTATGCATAACTGGATTAAAATGCTTGATCCAAACTCTAAGGTTTATTATGAAGGATTGGATGGGCTTAAAACAGGTACGACTGATTTCGCAGGTCCATGCTTTACCGGTACAGCGAAAAGAAACGGCGTTCGTTTCATATCTGTCGTCATGAATGTGAAGCATGATCCAACGGTCGATTCCTATACTGCCCGTTTTAATGCAACAGAAAAGATTTTAAATTACGCTTTCTCTAATTTTTCCATCAAGGAAATCCTTCCGAAAAACGCAGCGTTGAAAAATAGCAAAACGCTCCCTGTTGCGAAAGGAAAAGAAAAGTCTGTTAAAATCGAAACCAATGCTCCAGTCAAAATGGTTGTCCAAAATGGAAAGGACGATCAATATAAGCCGAAATTCGTCGTGGATAAGAAGAAATTGACGGATGAGGACAAGCTTACAGCTCCAGTGAAAAAAGGTGAAAAAGTCGGATATGTAACATTGGAATCCAAGGATAAAAATGATTTGGGATACCTTCCGAATGCAGGTAAATCTTCAGCACAAGTTTCCGTTGTCACAAAGGAAAATGTTGAAAAAGCAAACTGGTTTGTACTATCCATGCGTGCAATCGGCGGTTTCTTCGCAGATATTTGGCACGGCGTAACATCCACAGTTAAAAGTTGGTTCTAAATTAAAAGGGCTGCCTGTCTTGACAGGAGCCTTTTTTTGTTGTTTATTTAGCTTTATGGGGATATTAATCCCATGGATTTAGTTATATTTTAGTAGAGCAGTTGAAAGCTTGCTGCTTACATATCATAAAGGGGGACGAACAGTATGAAAACAGGTACAGATCGTGTTAAAAGAGGAATGGCCGAAATGCAAAAAGGCGGCGTCATCATGGATGTCGTGAATGCTGAGCAAGCCAAGATCGCTGAAGAAGCAGGCGCAGTCGCAGTCATGGCATTGGAACGGGTACCATCTGATATCCGTGCAGCAGGCGGCGTAGCCCGTATGGCAGATCCTCGAATTGTCGAAGAAGTAATGGGAGCCGTTACGATTCCTGTTATGGCAAAGGCGCGCATCGGGCATATTGTCGAAGCTCGTGTTTTAGAAGCGATGGGCGTTGATTACTTGGATGAAAGTGAAGTTTTGACTCCTGCGGATGAAGAATTCCACTTGAATAAAAAAGATTATACCGTCCCGTTTGTTTGTGGGTGCCGTGATCTAGGTGAGGCTTCCCGCCGCATCGGGGAAGGCGCATCCATGCTTCGCACAAAAGGCGAGCCGGGTACTGGAAATATTGTTGAAGCTGTTCGTCACATGAGAAAGGTCAATGCACAAGTTCGAAAGGTCGTAAGTATGAATGAAGATGAATTAATGACAGAAGCAAAGCTTTTGGGTGCACCTTACGAAGTCTTGCTGGAAATCAAACGCAATGGCCGTTTGCCGGTGGTCAACTTTGCAGCCGGCGGTATCGCCACTCCAGCCGATGCAGCGTTAATGATGCAATTGGGTGCTGACGGCGTTTTTGTTGGATCTGGTATCTTCAAGTCTGAAAATCCAGAGAAATTCGCACGTGCCATTGTGGAAGCGACTACCCACTACCAAGATTACAAGCTGATTGCTGAACTATCCAAAGGTCTTGGCGTAGCGATGAAAGGAATCGAAATTTCATCTCTTACACCTGAAATGCGCATGCAGGACCGTGGATGGTAAGGAGTTGAATTCAATGGTGAAAATCGGTGTATTAGGTCTTCAAGGAGCAGTCAGAGAACATGTTCGAGCCATTGAAGAATCCGGTGCGGAGGCATTGGTCATAAAGAAAGTCGAACAATTGGAAGAAATCGATGGAATTATCATCCCGGGCGGTGAGAGTACGACGATGCGCCGCCTCATTGATAAATATCATTTTTTGGAACCATTGAAAGACTTTGCAGCCCAAGGAAAACCGATGTTCGGAACATGCGCGGGACTCATCCTTTTGGCGAAGAACATAGTCGATTATGCAGAACCACATCTTGGTGTCATGGATGTTACGGTGGAAAGAAATTCATTCGGACGCCAAAAAGAGAGCTTTGAAGCGGATTTGGCGATTGCAGATGTCGCCGATGACTTCAATGCCGTTTTCATCCGCGCCCCTCATATCGTCAAAGCGGGTGAAAATGTTCAAGTGCTGGCCAAGCATGAAGGAAGAATCGTCGCAGCAAGGGAAGGCCGGTATTTAGGCTGTTCATTTCATCCCGAGTTGACCGATGACCATCGCATGACGGCTTATTTTGTGAAAATGGTCGAAGAAGCTAAAACAAAACAATTTGCATAAAATGGTTGAAATTGTTTCATAATTATAGTAAATTAATGAATAAATTTTAATAGCAACAATCGATGAGAGGAAGCAGTAGCAGGACTGTTATTCTTTAGAGAGTCGGTGGCTGGTGAAAACCGATGAATAAATCTTGCGAATCCATCCTTGAGTGAAGTACTGAACCTTATTAAGTAGGTGCTTCCGGTTTCAAGACCGTTATGAATGTAAGAGGAAGGCAGGGTTATCCCTGTTTTCAATTAGGGTGGCAACGCGGGTAGCTCTCGTCCCTTTCAGGGGATGAGGGCTTTTTTTTTGTTGATTGAGGCTTTTTTCTAAAAGCCCGCCCCTCGGAAAGTGAGCATCCTTAAGCGGAAATAACCTTGCACACACTTGGATGAATTGCAGCAAATGCTAAAAAAATCACAGGAGGAATAAACAATGTTGGATATTAAACAGTTAAGAGCTAATTTTGAAGAAGTGAAAAACAAGCTTCAACATCGTGGGGAAGATCTGGAGGACTTCGGCAAATTCGAAGAACTGGATCAAAAAAGACGCGAATTGATCGTTCAGACAGAAGAATTAAAAAGCAAAAGAAATGAAGTAAGCCAAAAGATTGCCCAAATGAAACGTGAAAAGCAAAATGCAGACGAATTGATCGTAGAAATGAGAGAAGTAGGCGCAAAAATCAAAGAGCTGGATAATCAATTGAATCCACTCGAAGAAGAGCTTGAGCAGCTTCTGCTATCCATCCCGAACATTCCGCATGAGAGCACTCCGGTCGGTGAATCTGAAGACGATAATGTCGAAGTGAGAAAGTGGGGGGAAGTCAAGGAATTCAACTTTGAACCGAAGCCTCATTGGGACTTGGCCGGTGATTTGGACATTTTGGATTTTGAACGCGCTGGCAAAGTCACAGGAAGCCGCTTTGTTTTCTATAAAGGATTGGGAGCCAGATTGGAGCGGGCGCTCATGAACTTTATGCTCGACCTTCACATTGAAGAACACGGCTACCAGGAAGTGATTCCTCCTTACATGGTAAACCGTACAAGCATGACCGGAACGGGCCAGCTGCCAAAGTTCGAAGAAGATGCATTTTTGATTGAAAGTGAAGATTATTTCCTCATCCCGACGGCAGAAGTGCCTGTGACCAATTTACATCGCGATGAAATCATGACGGGCGATCAGCTGCCAATCAACTATGCAGCCTACAGTGCTTGCTTCCGTTCAGAAGCCGGATCTGCTGGACGTGATACAAGGGGGCTTATTCGCCAGCATCAATTCAACAAAGTCGAACTTGTTAAATTCGTTAAACCGGAAGATTCTTACGATGAATTGGAAAAACTGACGGGCCATGCTGAAAAAGTTCTTCAATTACTTGGCTTGCCATATCGAGTATTGAGCATGTGTACAGCCGATCTGGGCTTCACTGCAGCTAAAAAATACGATATCGAAGTATGGATCCCAAGCTATGAAACATACCGTGAGATTTCTTCTTGCAGCAACTTTGAAGCATTCCAGGCCCGCCGCGCCAATATTCGTTTCCGCAGGGAACTTAATGGCAAGCCTGAACATGTCCACACATTGAACGGTTCTGGATTGGCGATTGGGCGTACGGTTGCCGCGATTTTGGAAAATTATCAGCAAGAAGACGGAAGCATCGTCGTTCCGGAAGTCCTTCGTCCGTACATGGGCAACAAAGAAGTTATTAAATAAGAAATCTTAATCAAGAGGGAGGAATCTTTCTCCCTCTTGAAATTTTTTTAATATAATTTATTGACAGGGTTATATATATGTGATAAATTAGTTCTTGTCGATACGGAGGAATACCCAAGTCTGGCTGAAGGGATCGGTCTTGAAAACCGACAGGCGGGTTAAACCGCGCGGGGGTTCGAATCCCTCTTCCTCCGCCATTGATTTAAAACAACCATAGCGCATAAATTGGGATTGTTAATCCGCTGCATATTTAGCAGCGGATTTTTGTATGCAACAAAACATAAAACAAGGGTGGCCCCCTGGTGCCTGGCACCAGGGGGCCACCCTCTTTTTTTATTTCTTCAAAGCTTGTGTCTGTTCTAAAAAGTATCCGATGCGTTCCACGATCGGTTCGATGGATGCTTCATTGTTCATTAGGTCGTAATCGTTGATGTTCAATCTGAGAACCGGGCACGCATTGAAGGAGTTTACCCAATTTTCATATCTGTTGTGCATCTCCTCCCAGTAAGCAACAGGCGTCTGCTGCTCCATCGGGCGGCCGCGCTCACGAATCCTTTCAAGCACATCGTCAATCGAACCTTCCAAGTAAATCAATAAATCAGGATGAGGGAAGTATGGCGTCATGACCATCGCGTCGAACAAGCTTTTGTACGTATCGTAGTCTGTTTCGGACATGTTGCCTTTTTCGAAATGCATTTTGGCAAAAATGCCTGTATCTTCATATATGGATCGATCTTGGATGAAACCGCCGCCATATTCAAAGATTCTTTTCTGTTCCTTGAATCGTTCTGCTAAAAAGTAGATTTGGAGGTGGAAGCTCCATCGTTTAAAATCATGGTAAAATTTATCCAAATAAGGATTCGTGTCTACCTTCTCAAAAGAAGTTCTGAACCCTAATGCTTTTGCCAGTGAATTCGTCATGGTCGATTTTCCGACACCGACCGTCCCCGCAATCGTGATGACGGAATTGGCGGGAATGCCATATTTAGTTCGAAGATCCATGGTAGTGTACTCCTTTGTGTAGTATATTGGTTAATTTTGTCATTATCATATCGAGATCATGTTCATTTTTAACGAAATCCAATTCATCGCCGCTGAAGCGAAGGACAGGTACGTCCGGGTATGTGTTTTCGAAATGATCCATGAACTTGTCATAGTCGGAAGATAATTGTTCAAGATAAAGGGGGCTGATTTTCTTTTCAAACTCCCTGCCGCGTTTTTGAATCCGGCCCATCAGCGTGTCCAGGCTGGCATTCAAGTAAATCACCACATTCGGGCGAGGCATGTCCTCAGTCAAAATGTTATAGATTTGCAGGTATTTTTGGAATTGATCATCCTTTAAAGTCCGCTGGGCGAAAATCAGGTTTTTGAAAATATGGTAATCTGCTACAACCGGTTTGTTTTGGAGAAGATAGTGTGTTTGAATATCTTCCAATTGCTTATAGCGATTGCATAGAAAAAACATTTCCGTTTGGAAGCTCCACTCATCTATATTTTCATAGAATTTATCAAGGAATGGATTTTCATCGACAATTTCTTTTAAAAAGTGAAGCTGGAATTTTTCAGAGATGGCTTTCGCAAGTGAGGTTTTTCCGATTCCTATCGGCCCTTCAACTGTTATGAAAGGTAAGCTTTCCATCCGAGGTCCTCCTCATTACTCTATATTAAGTTAGTATTTGACAAATATTTATTAAATACGACAAGTCATATTTTAACACAACATAGAATTTGAAGGACATGGTAACATTTAATTTTTCTCTAGATTTCCGTGAAAAGATGCGCACTCCAATCCGCTTCATATGGTAAAGTTCGGGAATGACAAGTTGTTGAAAACGCAAAAAAACTGCCTATTTCAGGCAGTTTCAACATAGGATCATCTCTTCACGACTTCAAAATTATTCACGATCAAAAGCCAGTTTTGAGGGAAGGAGAGGCCGAGCTTCCAATAGCTCATTCCCCTTAACTTCAATTCCTTGATTAGGTCAAACTTAGCCTGGATGGACCTTGCATCCTCAAACCAAACCTTATGCTTCTTCCCATTTTCGTCCTGGTAATCGAAGAATGGAGCTTGATCCTTTTGGTTATATTGGATCGGTACATTATATTTCGCTGCCAATTGAATGGCCTGCTGTGGGCTGATAGCTTTTGCCGTATCCTTTCCTTGAACAAAAGGGAGCGTCCAATCGTAGCCATATAAATTCTGTCCCATCAATATTTTGGATGAAGGGATGTCCTGTACGGCATATGTGAGGACTTTCCGAACGGGTCCGATCGGGGATACGGCCATGGGCGGCCCTCCGCTGTATCCCCACTCATATGTCATGATCACAACAAAGTCGACAATCTCCCCCTGCGTTTTATAATCATGCGCTTCGTACCATTTGCCTTTCTGATCTGCCGACGTCTTGGGGGCAAGTGCTGTGGAAAGGTACCATCCTTCCTGAGAAAATCTTTTTTTCGCCCTTCGCAAAAATTGATTATATGCTTCTTTATCTTGCGGGCGTAAGTATTCAAAATCAAAATGGATATCGCGGAATCCGTACTTTTTCGCAGTGGCGACAATATTATTGAGGAATTTTTCTTGAATGGTCTGATTGGTCAGCAGAATTCTGCCCAGTTCGTCGCTGAACTTCCCTTCCTCCTGGTTGGTGATGGCCATCATCATTACATTCTTATTTGCTTTGGCGATGGCCGGGAGGTTTCCAAGTGGAGGTTCTTCCAAAGTGCCATCCCTTTTTGCCCGGAAGCTGAAAGGGGCGATATACGTCAAATAAGGAGCGGCCTCTCTCGTACTTTCTTCGAGATTTGGCGGCATCGTTTTTCCAAAAGGCTCAACATATCCATTGAATTCAGCCTTTTCTTTCTTGGGTGGCGGGATATACAAACGGAATCCTACTTGAAGGGATTGATTCGGACTGATATTGTTCACCTTTGCCAGCTCCTGGTAAGGGACGTTCAATTTCCGCGATATCGACCAAAGGCTGTCTCCGGGCTGAACCCAGTAAAAACTTCCGACAATCGGAATCACCAATGCCTGCCCAATAACTAGATTTTGCGGATTTGGCAACTCATTTGCCTCCACAATATCATCCACTGTGGTCCCATAGGCTTGGGCAATGCCATATAAGGATTGATTCTGTCTGACAACATGGATCTGCAAGCTGCATGCCTCCCTTGTATTGAAATAACGATACAGGCGTATCACTATAATCAGTGTATGAGTGGAAGCTTACAACAATGCTGAATTTACATCATAATTGGTCTTCGATTAGCGTTGTGGAATCATCGATATTGGCCTGGAGGACATTTTTCATCATGCGCAATGCATACGTGTTATCCTCTTCAGCGACGGAAGCTAAACAATCGTTGGGAACATATAAACTATATTCCCGCATATATGCATCATTGGCTGTAAATAAAACGCATATGTTTCCAGCGATGCCGGTAAGGATGAGGGAGTCCGCCTCCAAATGGTACAGAAGAGTATTCAGGGCGGTGCCGTAGAAGGCGGAATGTTTAGGTTTGATTAAAAAATAATCTTTATCGTCAGGTTTTAATTTTGCCAAAATTTTTTTGTTAAGTTCATTGGAGCACTTCTTATATATGGTTTCTAAATTCGCCTGCCATAGATTATAATGGTCATTAATATAGATGATGGGAATGTCCTTTTCCCTGCATACTTGTTTCAGGTTGGAAATCGGTTCGACGATTTTGAGCGTATGGTCGGCAAGCGAACGACCATGCTGAAAGTCAAATGGATTGATGATATCTATGATCAACAGAGCAAACTTTGAAGTAACCTTGTTCAATGGTAGCCACACTCCTTTTCTGTAGTGTGAGTATCCGTTATGTTTTTTATAAGGGAGTAGACTATGAATTCGAATGAAGCACAATATATGAAGCTGGCCCTTGCAGAAGCGATGAAAGCCCAGGAATTGAACGAAGTCCCAATCGGAGCGGTCATTGTCATCGATGGCGAAGTGATATCTTCCGCTTATAATCTGCGTGAAACGACACAGAATGCCGTGACCCACGCAGAGCTGCTTGCGATTGAGAAGGCTTGTGAAAAACTAGGCACATGGAGGCTTGAAGGGGCAGAGCTATATGTCACCCTTGAACCATGTCCAATGTGCAGCGGCGCCATCCTGCTTTCTAGGATCGATAAAGTCGTATATGGGGCAAAAGATCCGAAGGCTGGCTGCGCAGGAACATTGATGAATTTGTTGGATGATCAACGGTTCAATCATCAATGTGAAGTCATCAGCGGTGTCATGGAAGAAGAATGCGGCCAATTGCTGAGCAGTTTTTTTCGAGAGCTTCGTCGCAGAAAGAAGGAATTGAAGCAAAAGGCAAAAGCCGATTTGGATAAGGATACAGGAATTGACAGGCAATAGGCATTGCAATTTCAAGGCAATCCTAGTATACTTTATCTTGCGTCGATAAAGACGCAACTAAATATGGTATCAATTTTGCCGTGCTAGACGGGGAGGTAGCGGTGCCCTGTACTCGCAATCCGCTCCAGCGAGGTTGAACTCCTTCCCGAGGCTGGTTAACTGTAGGGTCTGCCTCAAGTAAGTGGTGTTGACGCCTGGGTCCTGCGCAATGAGAATCCATGAACCATGTCAGGTCCGGAAGGAAGCAGCATTAAGTGGACCATCTCATGTGCCGCAGGGCAGCCTGGGCCGAGCTAACTGCTTGAGTAACGCTTATGGTTGTCAGTCGACGGAAGGTGCACGGCAGTTATTTTACATATAAACTCATTCAGTTTGCTGAATGAGTTTTTTTGTCTTTGTAAAATTGAATTTGAATGCGTTATAATAGAACATATAATTGTCTTTAAGGAGGGGAATGCGTGAGTTATCAAGCTTTATACCGTGTTTGGCGGCCACAGTCTTTTCAAGATGTCGTCGGTCAGGAACATGTGACCAAAACACTTCAAAATGCCCTCCTGCATCAAAAAATTTCTCATGCATATTTATTTTCCGGTCCAAGGGGAACAGGGAAAACAAGTGCAGCGAAGATTTTAGCAAAGGCCGTCAACTGTGAGAGAGCCCCTATTGCTGAACCATGCAACGAGTGTGATTCCTGCAGAGGCATCACCGATGGCTCGATCTCAGATGTCATTGAAATAGATGCCGCATCCAATAATGGAGTGGAAGAAATCCGCGACATCCGCGACAAAGTGAAATTTGCCCCAAGTGTGGTTTCCTATAAAGTATATATTATCGATGAGGTTCACATGCTTTCCATGGGCGCTTTCAATGCGTTGTTAAAAACATTGGAGGAGCCGCCGAAACACGTCATTTTCATCCTTGCGACCACCGAACCTCATAAAATCCCATTGACCATCATTTCTCGCTGTCAGCGCTTCGATTTCAAGAGGATCACCTCACACGACATAGTCAACCGCATGAAGCATATTGCTGAAGAATCGGATATCGTCTTCGAGGAAAAGGCCTTGCAAGTCATTGCTCGTGCAGCAGAAGGCGGGATGAGGGATGCTTTGAGTCTTATGGATCAGGCCGTCTCATTCGGGCAGGATTCCGTTACGCTGGATGACGCCCTTACGGTGACGGGGTCTGTCGCCCAGTCATATTTGAATAAATTAGCAAGAGCAATCCATGAGAATGATACCGGAACCGCAATCCGCTCATTGGAGGATTTGCTGTATCACGGAAAAGACCCTGCACGCTTCACTGAGGATTTTATCTTGTTCTTCAGGGACATGCTTCTCCATCAAACAGCACCGAATCTGGAGGAGTCATTAGAGCGGGTCTTGCTGGATGATGAGTTTAAGGAACTCGCAGAAGCGATTCCCTCTCAACAGATATATGAATATATTGAAGTGTTAAACAAAACCCAGCAGGATATGAAATTTTCCAACAACGCCCGCATCTATTTAGAGGTTTCCCTCGTCAAGCTCTGCCAAACATCCGGTGTGGCACAGCCAAGGGAAAGCGGTGATTATCAGGCTCTTCTTTCAAGGTTGAATGAGCTTGAAGGAGAATTGCGCGAATTGAAGGCGAAAGGCATTGCCGCTGCTCCTGCCGAGCCTGCTGCACAAACTGCCAAAAAACCAGCGCGCTCCGCTAAGGGCTTCCGTGCACCAGTAGGAAAAATCCAAAAAATCCTGAAGGAAGCAACAAGGCAGGATTTAAATTTGATAAAAAGCCGCTGGGGAGATATGCTTGAGATGCTGAACCAGCGTCAGATGAGGTCGCAGGCAGCGCTTCTAAATGATGCTGAACCTGTAGCCGCTTCAGCGGCAGCGTTCGTACTTAAGTTCAAGTATGAAATCCATTGCCAAATGGCGATGGATAACCATAAATTTTTAGAGTCGATTTCCATGATCCTGCACGAATTCACCGGTACTTCCTACCAAACGGTTGGAGTTCCTGAAGAGCAATGGCTGCAAATCAGGGAAGACTTCATCCAGCATCAGCAAGATGAAGGAGAAGGCGGAGAAGAAGGCGGCTCTAATGAAGAAGATCCGTTTATTGCGGAAGCAAAGAAACTAGTGGGTACAGACCTGCTGGAAATTAATGATTAATTAAATGGAGGTAATGAAACATGCGTGGTATGGGAAATATGCAAAACATGATGAAGCAAATGCAAAAAATGCAAAAGAAAATGGCTGAGGCCCAAGAAGAATTAAACGAAAAAAGAATTGAAGGAACTGCAGGAGGCGGGATGGTAACGGTCGTCATCTCCGGCCAAAAAGAAGTATTGGAAGTCAACATCAAAGAAGAAGTAGTCGATCCAGACGATATCGAAATGCTTCAAGACTTGGTGCTAGCTGCAACGAACGATGCAATTAAACAGGTGGAAGAACTGACGAACAAAACGATGGGGCAGTTCACGAAAGGTTTGAACCTTCCGGGATTCTAGGAGGAATCATATAGAATGCATTATCCTGAACCAATATCCAAGCTGATAGATAGCTTTATGAAATTGCCAGGAATCGGGCCGAAAACAGCGGCTCGACTGGCATTTTTTGTATTAAGCATGAAAGAAGACACCGTCCTTGATTTTGCCAAAGCACTTGTGGAGGCAAAAAGGAACTTGGGCTACTGCTCTGTCTGCGGGCACATCACAGACCAAGATCCTTGTTATATTTGTGAAGACCAAAGACGCGACAAAAGCGTGATCTGTGTTGTCCAAGATGTGAAGGATGTCATCGCCATGGAAAAAATGAAGGAATTCAATGGTCTATACCATGTACTTCATGGCGCCATTTCACCAATGGACGGTATTGGTCCAGAAGATATCAATATACCGGATCTGTTAAAGCGGCTCCAGGATGAAACAGTACAGGAAGTCATCCTAGCCACTAACCCGAATATTGAAGGAGAGGCTACTGCGATGTATATATCGCGCCTATTAAAGCCATCCGGAATTAAAATCACCCGCATCGCGCATGGACTGCCTGTCGGGGGAGATTTGGAATATGCAGATGAAGTTACGTTATCCAAAGCGTTGGAAGGCAGAAGAGAAGTCTGAGGCAAACGGAGTGGGTCATCTTGTTTAAACGAAAAGGAAAGCTAAGAAAAGAATATAATCAAAAGTTAATCCATAATATGGAGCACGCAAAACAAGAGTGGTTTCGGAATCGTTCCCTCGTTAAATTGAGCATCGATTATAATGAGGACCTCATATGTCAAACCAAATTAGCTGAAGCGAAATACTTTTTTCTTTTTAAAGAAGTGAAAAAAAGAAATATCATCATGGAATAAACAATATTCTCCTTCATAAAGTTCTTTTTGGACAATCTATTCATAGAATGGATACAAAGAAGAACTTTATGGGGGAGATTTTTTTGAGTCCTGTAATCATCATTGCGGTGCTATGTGGTTTAATGCTATTCCTGTTAGCGACCGGATCCGTTGGAAGACCATTCAAGCTAGTGGGCCAAATCTGTATGAAGCTGATGATTGGAGCTTTGTTCTTATTCTTCCTGAATGCCGCAGGAAGCAAATTCGGCCTGCATGTACCTATAAATCTGGTTACCTCTTCCGTCTCAGGCTTTTTAGGCATACCAGGAATGCTGGGATTGGCGGCCATTCAGTTGTGGATCCTGCCTCATTAATATGATGATAATCGACGTCTAAGCCAGAGGCATAATATGCAATTAAAAAGGATAATCCTAATGATTATGGATTATCCGATTTTTTTTTGATAAAAAGTATTGACCTTTTATCGTATAGTTGGTATATTAATAAACGTCGCTGTTAGCGAAACATCAACTTCAAATTTCAAACGAAAAACAAATTGAAAAAAGTTGTTGACAACGCATGAGTGAAAATGTTATATTAGTAAAGTCGCTGTTGAGCGAAATTGATCTTTGAAAACTGAACAAAACAAACGTCAACGTTAATTCAATTTTTATTTTA
>NZ_RCVZ01000031.1 GCF_003668575.1 Falsibacillus albus
CGCGGTGAATTATTGAAGTAAATGAAAATAAAAATGGCTGTCGAGAGTTTCTCGACAGCCTGACTATAACATCAGTTATAGTTCTCTTATTTAACTTCAAAGAGAGAGGATGATAACAAATGAAAGTGGAAGAAGTAAACATGAAGATGAGTACTGAAGATAAGCTACACGTACTTCAAGAGTTACGTGAGGATATCGGAGAAGCTGCATTCAGACGAGCAGTAGCAGCAGTAGAGACTAAACATATCCTTGAATTGATGTACTACAAAGGCAAGAGAATCGAGAGAACAGAGTTATGTAATCGAGTGAATCTTACTCTATGGGGATTTGGTTGTGAACCAATGTCATATAGTTGGTTCCGAGCGTGGTTGTAGTATCGCCTACTTTTCATACAAAAAAGCATATACCACCTGATATTACGGTGGGAGATCCGTTTTTACAGCCGTTACCGTTTGAATCAGTCCATGTCAAATGAAAGAAGGAGATAAATATGAATAAAAAGATCATTGGAACTCATACTGACAGCAATGTTACTCGAGCAAAACAGAAACAAGAGCTAGCTGAAGAATTTAAAAAGAATCTTCCTCAAACTGACTTTACTGATTTGCCAATAGGAGTCCGGTTGCACAATGAATTGATGTACAAGGTTTTGCTCAAAGAACTCGAACAACTAGGCGCTTCACACTTGATCGGATTAGATAAGTTTGCATTAATTGAGCTTTCAAATACTCTTCACCATTTGAACAGATTTGAAAATATGCTGGTTGATGAAGAACTCGATCTTACTCAAGAAATAAAAATTCTTCAGCAAAGAAATACTTTAACTCAAACTGTAGACAGACAAATGAAAAAATTAATGTTGGACCCAGCTAGTCGAAGAGAATTAATTGAGGTGGTTAACAATGACATTTCTAATATCAAACTTGATGATGAAGATGAGAATTTTATCAACAGTTTAATGGCAGGTGTTAACTGATGTTTGAAAAGGAACAAGAACTTATCAGCAAGGCAAAGACTTTGGGCCAGAAGGATGCTCTACAAGTCATGATTAAGAATCCTGAAATACTGGACCCATTAGTCTACACCTTGTTTGCTATCGTTGCTGGAGTTGATAAAATTCTTCCTCATGACAAATACTGCCTACTGTTGAAGAAGAAAGCAATTAAGACGAGCAATAAGAAACTAATACAGATGGTTCAAGAATTTGAGGGAGTAATAAAATGATACGACAATGGATTTTTATAATTGAAAGAAAGTTGATTACAGTACACGAAAGCAATTACACATCAGCAGAAGCACTAGCAAATAAAATCTTCAAAGAATTGAAGAATACACAGGAATGATAACAGTTCTAATCAATTAATTTTGATTGGGACTGTTCCTGTTTTCTATTTGTTTAAGGTCCTTAGCTTTGATCTCCACGAACTGATTTAATTCCTTCAAATTCCTTCAACTTTTCCAAGCCTTCATTAGCACTTTTTGCAGCATTTATGATTTTGAAAAGACGCTTTTCTAGCAAAGATAACTTTTTGTTGGTATATTCTTTAAAATTATTTAGCTCATTTAAAGCTTCTTGCTGTTGTAAAAATAATTCTTCCAACATGATTTCTATATATGATATTTGTACAATCTTAGGTATTTCGTCTAACAATTCTTGATCACTATCATTCATCGTTAACACCCCTTTATCGAAAGTATATATACATCATATATTTTAATCCTTTAGCATCAGGAGGCACACTGTTTTTTTGAAATCAAAGGTCTACTGGAATATCTTTTAACAATTACTAAATACTTTTGTTATTTTAAGATTAATAATATCTAATATGGTAAAATATAACTTAATAAATAAATAGTGTAGGTGAAATTATGGAAACAACATCAATTATTTTAAGTATCATTGCCTCAATCGGAACAATAATCTCCCTTTTATTGAATTTTAAATTGAAAAAAGACTTAGATACACTAAGACAACAAATATCAGGTGATAGAAATATTCAATCAAAGGGAGATAACGTGATAAATAACACCGGGGATAGTAGTACAATTCAGCGCTAGGAAGTGTTAATATGGTCGGTAACAGACGAAATATCGATAGTAACGGTGATCATACCATAAACAGTACAGGTGATGGAGCTACATTTGAAATTAACCATTATGCCGGTCAAAATAAGATCTTAAACAGAACTTATCTGTTTGATTTTTGCGTTCAATTCTCCGAACTTGAAGATGCTTCAGAAGATTATGATACAGAGCTCACTTCTGACTTTGAAGGTAAGATGGATTATAATGAAATTGATTTGTATAAGGAAATTTTTTTTGAATGTGATCATTATCTAGATGATGTTGAATCAATACTTGAAGGAATTCCGCGTAGAGAAAGAATACTCAAAAAAATAAATACTAAGTATAAAAAACTGAAAAGATTTAGCCAGTGGGAAAACAAAGATGAAATCTGTGAAGGTGTTTACCAATATTTATTTGAAACAATTGAAAACGATAATAAATCCAAAGATATGTATCTTGAGGATGCAGAATTAGCAATTCATGCCTTAATGTATTACGCATTCACTAAGTGTAAATTGTTAGATCCAATTCCAAAAGCAGCTGTAAGGTGAACTAATATGCTAATAGACAAGGACTCAAAACCTGAAGAAACAATATTATATTTATCTGCTCAGATACTCCTTAAAATAAAAAAACTCGAAAGGATAAAATTAGCTCTAATTGAGAATTTATATGAGGAAATTGACGAAAAACAACCTTATTTCAAATATAATCTTGCTTTGAATTTTTTATATTTGATTGATAAATTGAAAATAGAAGGGGGGGACTTAGTCTATGTACCTAAAAAGAATGAGGATGAATGAAGGCGTTGGGGAAGAGAAAGAAATTAGAAATGTACCATTTAAAGCGGGAATAAATATTATAGTAGATGAAACTGGGGATACTGATAATTCTCAAGGGAACAATGTTGGTAAAACTACATTTTTAAAGTTAATTGATATTTGTTTTGGCGCTAAGGATAAAAAATATATCTGGACTGATAATGATACTGGTAGTGAAACTACATCATTAAAAAATTATATTAATGATAAAAAGGTATATGTAGAATTAGAAATCATAAAAGGAACATTAATATATTCTCTAAAAGTGGAACTTTTTGAACGGGGAAAAAGATATATTAATGGCGAACATTTTACCTATGATAATTATGTTGATAGGTTAAATGAACTCATTTTTAACATTGAAAAACCTCCTTCTTTTAGACAGTTAATTGGAAAATTTATAAGAATTAAGCAAAAAGAAGATACCAATACTTTTTTAAAGTACCTACATCAAAATACAACTAATGCAGAATATAAGAACATTTATGATTTCTTATTTAAACTTTCCTCTCATGAAGACAGTGAAAGAAAGCTAAAACTTCATAAAGAGATTGAGCAAATAAAGAAAGATATAAGTCAACTTATAAAAATTCACAAATTCTCTAATATTGATGATTTGAGGGAAAGAATAAGGATAGTTCAAAATTCAGTTCGAGAACTAGAGCAAAAAGTAAAGTCTATGATTTATGTAGAGGATTATGAGAAAAATCTAGAAAGAATTTCTAGTATAAAAGAACTGATCAATACTATTAATGACTCCATCGCTTCGCTGTTGTTTAAACGAGCGAAAATAACGAATATACTAGGTAAAGAAGAAAGAGAAGAAGTCACCTTTGATGAATCAGTTTTATTAGAGTTTTATAAAGATGTAGAACGGTCGTTAGGCAGTATATCTAAGGATTTTAATGAACTAGTTGAGTTCAACAAAAGTATCAGGCAAAACAAAATAAAATATTATAAAAATCGGTTGGAGAAAGTTGATATTGATTTAGAAAAAATGGAAAGAGCTCGAGCATCTATTGTAAGAGAAAATAAGAATATTATAAGTATAATAGAAGAGGGTAATTTTAAGGAATTTGAAAATGTGCATAAACAATTAATTGAACAAAGTGAGCAGCTAGGGTTATTATCTAAAATACAAGACCTTTACAATGATTTAATTGATCAATTAGTGGAAAAAAGTGAGAAATACGAAGCAATGAATGGAAACTCTGAATCATTTGATAACTTATCTAATTTCAATGAGTACTTAACCAACTATAGTAATGAAATATTTGGACAGCGCTTGTATTTAACACGTGAGAACTCATTTCCATTGAAATTATCTAATGTTGATGAGGGGCTAGGTACTGGGTATCGGAAAACTATTACATTACTTTTGGATATAGCATATGTCTCCTTTCTAAAAGAACTAGACTTAGAATACCCTAAGTTCTTTGTACATGATGTCTTGGAAACAGTAGATGAACACAATCTCAGCAAAATAGTTGAGTTTATTAATGAAAATGACAGTCAATTTGTTTTTGCAATGCTAAATGAAAAGATAAAAGATTATTCATTTATCGATGAAGACGATAAGATATTGCGACTATCGAAAGATAACAAGCTTTTTAAAATCTAATAATTAGTTTTACATTTTTGATCACCATGATATAGAAGTATCGAGGTGATTTTTTATGCTGCCAACTAAAAAACAGCTTGTACAACATTTATCGGATAAAATGACTAATCAAGACATATCTAACATTTACAATGTAAGCTTTCAGAAAATACAACAACTTATAAAAAATCATGGTCTTAGTCAAAAAGAGCTTAGGAAAGAAAATTTATTTATCGTATATGAACATTGGTTAGATGGGGAAGTCGTATATGTAGGTAGTGGAGTATGGTATAGATGCAGAAGATATACTAATAGAAGAAACTCAGATCATAGGCAGCTAATGAAGGACGGTAAAATTAAATATAAGTTTGTAAGGGAATTTGATAGAGAAGAAGAAGCAAGATCATTTGAATTTATGTTAATTAGGCATTATAAACAAATTGGGCAAGCGAAATTTAATAAACAAACTAGATAAAAACTTGACTGTTTTAAAGACCAAAGGCATAATAGTCAGTAATCGTGTTAACTGATAATATACCAAAGTCCGACATTAGTTGGTACATTTGGTTCTATAAGCATTTTAGTATTTTAGGGGACTCAAAATCGTGTTCCTACGGGAGTGCCGGTTCGACCCCGGCCACCGGTATCAAATAAAAAGGATTGTGAGCTTAGTCAGGTTGACTGGGCTCACAATCCTTTTTTACTATTGATCCGATAATAAATCTATTAAACTACTCCCTTTTTATTTTTTAAACGAATGAGTTTTTCTCTAAAAAATTTTTAGAAATTTTGGAATTATTTTATATGAAACCCTTTACAAATAGAAAATTCTGATAAATAATATAGTCAACGTAACCGGTTTCGAAGGAGTTTAGACAATGCTGACAATCTATGATATTGCTAAGAAAGCAGGTGTTTCTGCGGCGACTGTTTCTAAAGTTTTGAATGGGCGGTCTGATGTAGGGAAGAACACCATAGAGAATGTGAAACGAATTATCGAGGAATTGGGGTATCAGCCCAACTCCATTGCCAGAGGGCTGGCGACAAAGAAGTCCAAAACAGTGGGCGTCTTTTTCCAAGACCACTTGAACACTGGGTTTCGGCATCATTTTTTGCAAGATATTTTAGCAAGTTTTAAGGATGTGATAGGGGAATACGGTTATGATTTGATGTTCTTTGCTAATAATCATCCAGAAAATCAAGTGGAAACATTTGAAGCGCGGGCAAAAAATCGGAATGTTGATGGGTTATTCTTGTTAGGTGTACCACGGACTGATCCGAACCTTATCGGAATTGCCAAAAGCTCTATTCCATGTATGTCAATCGATTTAGATTTAATTGGGAAAAACGCAAATTATTTATGTTCAGACAATATCGGCGGGGCAATGATGGCCATTGATTTTCTGGTGGAGATGGGCCATTCCAAAATTGCTTTCATCTCTGATGTTTTTGTCACTAAGCCTGGTTCCGATCGTTTGACAGGTTTTAAAATGGCAATGGAAAAGCACAAGCTGCCGATAGTAGATAATTGGATCATTCCGAGTGATTTTTCTGAAAATGGCGGGTATCATTCAGTAAAAAAACTGCTTGTAAGCGATGAGCTGCCTTCAGCAATATTTTGTGCAGGAGATATGATGGCAATAGGAGCGATGGATGCCATTCGTGAAGCTGGGATGAAAATCGGTGAGGATATATCAGTCATCGGCTTTGACGATATTACCCTGCTTAAATATGTCACTCCACGGTTGACCACGATTAGACAAAAGAAAGAAACAATGGGGCAGATGGCTGCAAAGGAATTGTTCAAGCTCATGAATGATTCGGATTACTCTACATCTCCGCTTATGATTGAAACAGAATTGGTGATCCGGGATACTGTGGCAAATATAAATTCCTCATCCTTTAAGTAGTCAATGATTTTATAGGAGGTGGTGAAAAACAAAAGGATTTTCTGTAATCATTTTTACGCTTTTACGAAACCGCTTTCGAAAAAATAGGAGGAACGTAAATGAAGAATAAAAGAATATTACCATTAATGCTTATGATCTTTCTTGCTTTTACTTTAGTCCTTTCAGCGTGTACAGATAAAGAAACTTCTTCAGAGACTGGGAAATCGACTTCCAAAAGTGCAAAACCTTTAGTCATTGGTTTGTCGCCTGCAGGTCAATGGCAAGAAAATTTCAACCCATTTTCAAGCACGGCCATGGGTGGGACAAACGGATTGATTTTCCAGCCTCTTTATTATTTTGATCCTGTCAGCGGTAAAGATAATCCAATGCTCGCAACCCAGTTTGAGTGGACAAATGACAATAAAACACTGGTTGCCACTCTCCGTGATAATGTGAAGTGGTCTGATGGCGAAGCCTTTACTGCAGACGATGTGGTATTCACATTTGATTTGCTTAAAAAAGATCCTGCTGCAGATACATCTGGTATCTGGAAGGAAGTTACTTCTGTCGAGAAACAGGGGGATAATCAAGTTGCATTCAATTTTGATCAACCGAATGTCCCGTTCCAATCCTATGTCCTGGGAGTAGACATTGTTCCACAGCACATCTGGAAAGACCTCGGGGACCCATCCAAAGCTAAGATCACCCAAAAGCTTGCGATTGGTACAGGCCCTTATGTATTAGAGTCGTTTACACCACAGCTTTACAAAATGAAAGCGAATTCAAATTTCTACGATGGAGAATATGCGGTTAAAAATCTTGAATTCCCGGTATACAGTGGGAATGATAGTGAACAATTGGCGTTGACGAAAGGTGAGCTGGATTGGGCAGGGATTTTTATTCCTGATGCAGACAAAGTCTATGTCTCTGCAAATAAGGAGAATAACAAGTATTGGTTCCCTCCAAGCAACAACGTCACATTATATCCGAATCTGACAAATCCGCTTTTAAAAGATGTCAATGTTCGAAAGGCGATCAGTCTGGCAATCGATCGCAAGAAACTATCTGATCAGGCTGCTTCTGGATATGATCCATTGCCTAGCACAACGGCATTAATCCTTCCGAGAGACAAAGACTGGGTCGATCCAAGTATTCCCGAAGATAAATTGAAATTTGACTATAACAAAGATGCAGCCGTTAAGACCTTGGAAGATGCCGGCTATAAGAAGGACAAGGATGGAATCTTCGTATCGCCTGATGGAGAAAAATTGTCCTTTACATTGCAAACCGTTTCTGGATGGACCGACTGGGCAACAATGGCACAATTGATTTCACAAGAATTAAACAGTGTCGGGTTCGATGTTAAAGTACAGCAGCCTGATTATGCTGCATATGCCACAAATGTACAAGGCGGTAAATATGATTTGGCCATTTCCTGGACCAATTCTGGCCCAGATCCTTACAAGCAATACCAGGATATGTTGAATAGTCATGGGGGATGGAACTTGGAAAAATGGAATGATCCGGAGACGGATGCAGCATTGAAAAAATTCCAAGGAACTACTGATGAAGCAGTACAAAAAGAAGCGATCAATTACCTCCAAAATGTAATGGTTGAAAAAATGCCGACAATCCCATTAGTCAATGGACCGGTCTGGTATGAATATAGAACAGAAAATTATACAGGCTGGCCAACAGAAGGTGATCCATATGCCAACCCGGCTCCATTCAATTGGCCTGCACCAGCCATTGTCCTGTCAAAATTAAAACCAAATAACTAAAATTCGAACGTTAAAAAAAGGAAAAGGGTATCATGCCCTTTTCCTCATAATTTATTTGCAACAGGGGGGAAATAAATGCGCTACATTATGAACCGCCTCGGTTTTTTTGTCCTTTCATTATGGGCTGCTGTGACGATTAACTTTATTTTGCCGCGGATGATGCCAGGGAGTCCGGCCGATGCCATGTTTGCAAAGTTCCAAGGCCAGTTGACGCCAGCTGCATTAGAGGCGATGAAGAAGGCTTATGGGATAGGACAGTCCAGCCTGTGGCAGCAATACATTGATTATTTGCATGGTCTCCTCACATTTGATTGGGGGTTGTCATTCATGCAATACCCGACGCCAGTCAAGGACATGATTCAAGGCAGCATCCCTTGGACATTGGGATTGGTTGGGTTCTCAACTGTTCTTTCCGTTTTTATCGGCACCACATTGGGGGTTTATATCTCCTGGAAAAGAAGAGGATTTTTAGATAATACACTTCCAATCGTCTCGATGATCTTTCAAGCGATGCCTTACTTTTGGGTGGCTTTGTTATTCGTATTTATTTTCGGATTCAAGCTTAACTGGTTTCCGATGGCACACGGATACGATCCGTCACTGACACCTGGTTTTACCGGAAGTTACATAACCAGTATCATCAATCATGCATTTTTACCTGGAATTACGTTATTACTCGGTTCCTTAAGCGGTTGGATTGTCGGAATGCGCAACAATATGATGTATACACTTGGAGAAGATTACGTTACTTTTGCCGAGGCAAAGGGAGTGAGTACATCCAGGCTGATGTTTTCTTATGCAGCGCGGAATGCCATCTTGCCGCAATTGACCAGTTTTGCGATTGCCATCGGGAATGTGGTCAGCGGTTCCATTCTGACTGAACAGGTTTTCTCCTATCCGGGAATCGGCAACCAATTGACATCTGCTGTACAATCACAGGATTTTCCGATGATACAAGCGTCCTTTCTTTTGATCGCTGTTGCTGTCCTAGTGGCTAACCTGATTGTTGACTTGTTATACAGTCGATTGGATCCAAGGATTCGCACAGGAAGGGGAGTCGAAGGATGAAAGCTGAAATCACAACATCTTCGCAAATCAAAGTCAAGCAGACAAACAATATTTTAAGGGCATTCAAACCATTAAAGCTATTCTTTAGTAATGGAAAATCAGCAGCTGGTTTTATCATTTTTTCAATTTTTCTGTTCATAGCGGTCTTTGCTCCATGGATTGCACCTTATTCACCAAGTGCAGCTGTCTTTGATCCGAATTTATCACCGACTGCGGACCATTGGTTCGGAACGACAAACACAGGGCAGGATTTATACTCCCAATTTATTTATAGTGCGAGGAATACGATGGTTGTTGGTTTTGGCGCCGGTATTCTATCGACGATCATCGGTTTGATTTTCGGAGTTGTAGCAGGGTATAGGGGCGGATTGACCGACGCCATCCTTAGTTTCATCACAAATCTCTTCCTTGTGCTGCCTGGCCTGGCATTACTGATTGTGATCGGGGCTTATTTAAAAGCTTCTACTCCTTTTGTAAATGGACTGATTATTGCTTTGACCGGATGGGCCTGGGGAGCCAGGGTCTTTCGTTCCCAGACAATGACACTTGCCGGAAGGGACTTCATATCAGCTGCCAAAATGTCCGGAAAATCATCACTGGGCATTATGATTACTGAAATATGTCCGAATATGATGTCCATCATCGCAGGGAATATTATGTTTGCGACATTAGGCGCTATTTTAGCTGAATCTGGTTTAGCATTCTTAGGTTTTGAGGATATCAATTCAACCAGCTGGGGGACGATGCTTTATTGGGCGAGTTCCAACGCTGCACTCCTTAGAGGGGCGTGGTGGTGGTTTGTTCCGCCTGGCATCGGGATTGCATTGGTGGGACTTAGCCTCGTCCTGATGAACTTTGCGATTGATCAAATCACCAATCCACGCTTGAAGTCGCCAAGAAGGAGGAAGAATCATGGAAACAAACGTGCCCGTACTTGAACTTCAAAATGTATCAATTGCCTATGATTCCTCTGCTGGGATGGTTCATGCTGTCAATGATGTATCTCTCAAAATCTACGAAAATACGATTGTCGGGCTGATCGGTGAATCTGGATCAGGCAAGTCGACACTGGGAAACGCCATCATGCACTTATTAAAAAATAATGCCGTTCTTACATCAGGAACAATTAAAGTAATGGGTAAAGATGTATACAGCATGAGCAAAAATGACTTAAGGAAATTCCGCTGGAGTCAAATGTCCATGGTGTTTCAAAGTGCCATGAATGCCTTGAATCCTGTATTGACCATTGAGGAACAAATTTTAGACGTTTACCTTAGCCATGATAAACGCATGTCTAAGAAGGAAGCGAAAAAGAAAGCTATCGAATTGATGGATATCGTCAGTATCGACCCGAGATATTTAAAAAGCTATCCACATGAACTTTCAGGCGGAATGAGACAGAGGGTGGTCATTGCGATTGCCATTGCACTTGATCCAAAGCTTGTCATCATGGACGAGCCGACCACTGCATTGGATGTAGTTGTCCAGCGTTCGATCCTGGATAAGATAAAAGAAATACAAAGGGTCAAGAAGTATGCGATTTTATTCATCAGCCATGATTTCAGCCTGGTCTCTGAATTGGCCTCAAAAGTTGCCATCATGTATGCCGGGCGCTTTATTGAAGTGACAGACAGCAGCTCGCTCGATCAAGCTGACAGGCATCACCCATATACGCAAGGGCTTCTTAAAGCCATTCCACACTTGACTGCTGAAGATGTAACGATTGAGGGGATCCCGGGAAATCCACCGAATCTCGTCGATCTTCCGAGCGGCTGTGCCTACCACCCGCGGTGTCCGCACGCTTTCCATCTATGCAAGAAGGAAAGACCGGAAATCCGGGAAGTTGAAGGTAGAGATATTCAATGCCATCTTTATGAAACGGTTCAGAATTGAGGTGAAGGAATCTTGAAGCAGTCTGCATTAGTAGAAGTAGAAGATCTTGTCATTAAGTTTCCAGTTCGCGGGGAGCGGAAGAAGAAATATATCACACCTGTTGACAAGGTGAATCTTGAGATAAAAAAAGGCGAAGTACTTGCCTTAGTCGGAGAGTCCGGAAGTGGAAAAACGACCATTGGCCGGGCTCTGGTCCGATTGTTGAAACCAACTGAAGGCACAATCAATGTCCAAGGGAAAAAAGTACATTCATTAAAAGGAAAGGACTTGAACGAATATCGGAAAGTGGCTCAAATGATATTCCAAGATCCATTCGGTTCATTAAACCCAGTTAAAACGATTGAAAGCCATGTGAAATTTCCGTTAAGAAAGCACCAGGGCTATAAAGGAAAGGCATTGGATGAAAAAATATCCGATTTGCTTTTGCAAGTCGGATTGACGCCGGTCGAAGAAATCAGGAAGAAGCATCCCCATGAATTATCCGGCGGTCAGCGTCAGCGCCTGGCGATCGCCCGTGCCTTGGCCGTGAATCCACAATTTATCGTGGCAGATGAACCCACTTCCATGTTGGATGTATCCATACGAGCGGGAATTCTTCAATTAATGAACGACTTAAAGCGCGATCTTGGCCTGTCCTATTTATACATCACCCATGACTTGGCATCCGCTCGGTATTTTGGCGACCGAATCATGGTTTTATATGGCGGAAAGGTCATGGAAATTGCGGAATCAAAAGAATTGATTAAAAATCCGTTAAATCCATATACACGCTTGCTTTTAGCAGCGACTCCGGGCAGTGAATCCCAAATTGACCTTACGAATATGACGAATGATCCGCCGGACTTATCAGATGACAGAAAAGGCTGTCCGTTTGTTCATCGATGCCCATTGGCCACTGCTGTATGCAGGGAAACGATGCCGGCATTAAAACAGGCGGTGGAAGGTCATTTTGTCGCATGTCATCATTTAGAACAAAAGGAACAATGGAATTAGCAATGGCTGCTAACTTAGATGGCGAAAAAGGTATAAAAGAAAGGGTGAATGGAAATGAAGACATTTCCGGAATCATTTACTTGGGGTGCGGCAACGGCCTCTTATCAAATTGAAGGCGGTGCACATGCAGAAGGAAGAGGCGAATCCATCTGGGATCGTTTTGCCCGCCAGCCTGGGAAGGTTTATAAACAGCAAAATGGAGAAATCGCGTGTGATCATTTCCATCGGTACAAGGAAGATGTCCAATTAATGGCCGATCTTGGTATTCAATCCTACCGTTTCTCATTTGCTTGGCCGCGACTGTTTCCTCAAGAAGGAAGGTTCAATCCTGAGGGGCTTGAGTTTTATAAGCGCCTCTTGGATGAATTAGAAGCAAAAGGCATCACACCATCAGCCACCATTTATCATTGGGACCTGCCAACATGGCTTCAAGATAAGGGCGGCTGGACAAACCGGGAAACTGTCGAGCATTTTGTCACATTCGCTAAGGTATTGTTTGAGGAATTCGGTAGCCGCATCAACTCATGGATTACCCACAATGAACCGTGGTGCGCCGCATTCTTGGGATATGGATTCGGTGTCCATGCCCCCGGTCATACGGATTGGAATGAAGCGTTGATCGCATCGCACCACTTACTTTTATCCCACGGTAAAGTCGTAGAACTATACCGGTCCATGGGACTGAAAGGGGAAATCGGCATCACGCTCAATTTGTCCCCGGCAGTTCCTGCGACAGAATCTCCCGAAGATGCGGCTGCAGTCGAACGTTCTGACGGTTTTGCCAACAGGTGGTTTCTCGACCCGCTTTTTAAAGGGAGCTACCCTCAGGATATGCTGAGGCTGTATGAAAACAGATTTGGAATACTTAACTTTATAAAAGACGGGGATCTTGAAACAATATCCGTACAAAATGATTTCTTGGGGATCAACTATTACTCGCACAATATCGTTGGGGCGGATGACGAAAATGATGTACTCGGAGCCCGAAACATCAGTGAGACCGTTAACGTGACTGATATGGGTTGGGGAATCCACCCAGATTCCCTCTACCATCTGCTAACCCGCATTAAGATGGAATATACCGATATCCCTCTTTACATCACGGAAAATGGCGCTGCTTTTCCGGATCAAAAGGTTAATGGAAAAGTAGAAGATTATGAACGTATCAAATACCTTCATGATCATTTCGCAGCGGCACATCGATTCATTGAAGACGGTGGAAACTTACAGGGATATTATGTCTGGTCATTCCTGGACAATTATGAGTGGGCGTTTGGCTTCTCCAAACGGTTCGGCATCATCTATGTCGATTATGAAACCCTTGAGCGTACACCAAAAGAAAGCTATAAATGGTATCAAAAGGTGATCAAAAGCAATCAAATTGTGACCCGGAGAGACGGGAATAGAAAAAATGAACTTGGGGAAGTTTTTGAAGAAGCCCAATAAAGTACTTGAGGCCGACTGGTTCGGCCTCTTTTTCCGTTATATGCCTACCTGCTTTTCGATCACATGAAGTTTTTGATCGATATCATTGGATTCCGTTTTGATTTTTGTTCGTTTCTTTGTCACTAAATCATTTAGGTAATCCTTGATCTTTTTTTGCCTGGAATCGAGAATATTAATGATGGCAGACCGTTGATCGGAGTCGATGAGTTTTTCTTTTTGAAGTCTGTCCATCGCCGACAAGAAGCGATTTTCTTCCTGATTGGACATGGCCAGGTATTTGGAAGAGAAACTATTCATCGCATTGTAATGATCGACCGTCTTCCAGGTAGTGCTGCTGAAATTATGAACCGCCCACCATCTCCATGTGTTTTTATTGATGGCTTCCTTCCAGATATTTTCGATATTCGTGAGCTGCTGTTTTGTTTTGACTGAAGAGTATTCCCCGCCTCCAGCTTCAGCCACTTGTTTCAATTGTTGATCGGCTTTCGAATCGACGTCGAAGCCGATAATGTTTATTTTGACATTTGTTTGTTCCTGCTTTGCTTTTCTTGCGGCCGCAACCGGATCGCCGCCGCATGTTTCTATTCCATCACTCACCACGTAAATAAAGTTTTCCGTGTTTTCTCCCTGTTTGTCTGACAACTGGCGGTTCGCCATTTCGATACTGGCAGCTAAAGGAGTCCAACCGCTGGGATTGAACTTGGAAAGGGAATCGGAAAATTTCGCTTCATTAAATGACTGGAGCGGGTAGAAAGTATCAACTGCCTTACAGGACATTTCCTTGTCAGCATCACTGCCGGTGCCTTTGTAACCGAAAGCGATCAAAGAGACATGTACTGAATCGGGAAGCTCTTTGGCAAGGCGCTCAAGGCTCTTTTTAGCGAGTGCCATTTTACTCTCGCCGCCAACTTGTGCTTTCATGCTTCCGCTTGAATCAATTAGCAGCGCGACATTCACCTTTTTGTCCTGCTTTTTGGTGATTTCGTTCATTCCAACATCCTGAAGCAGGCGTCCATCCGGCAAGCGAAGTTTGTCATACACCACTTTATAGCTGCTAATATCCTCCGCACCACCCCGATAACCCGTTTCAAGGGAAGAAGTCATCGACTGTACCCATTTTTGTTTATCCCATTTCTTCGTTTCTTTTCTATCCAAGCTTTTCAAATAAGCATCAATTGCATCATCCGTTGCCTGTCTGTAATCATCAGGTGCTTTTGAGAAACTTTTCTCCCCTATGTATTTTTGATAAAGGTCCCCGGCATCTGCATTTACCAATTCCTTTGCGGACGCATCAGCTATCACAATCTCCTTATTGGTAGATTGCTCTGTTTGATGATTTTTTGGCTCATTCGTCTTGGCAGTTTGTTCTTGGCACCCTGCCAAAAATAAACTCGCTGCAGCTAAAAGAACAAATTGTTTGAATCGATTCATATCTATCTCCTTGTATATCCATTTTTTTACTGTATGTTTTCATACCCGATAGTAGTTTACATTAAACTAGCAGGATAGAGGAGGTCAATTATGAGAAGGAGTTATTAAAAGGAAATATAGAAATAAATCAGGGGATCTAAACCGAATGAAGGGAAATAGATTTAGAATGTGGGGCTCTTCAGTTGGTGGATTCCGATTGAAGGGAATCAGAACTTGGATCTGTTGCCCGTCAGCGAGAGGAATCTGGATATAGGGAATCAGAATGGGAATCTGATGCCCGTCAGTGGGCGAAATCGGAATAAAGGGAAACAGAACGGGAATCTGATGCCCGTCAGTGGGCGGAATCGGAATGAAGGGAATCAGAACTTGGATCTGATGCCCGTCAGCGAGTCGAATCGGAATAAAGGGAATCAGAAAGAGAATCTGATGCCCGTCAGCGAGAGGAATCGGAATAAAGGGAATCAGAAAGAGGATCTGATTCCCATCAGTGGGCGGAATCGGAATGAAGGGAATCAGAATGGGAATCTGATGCCCGTCAGCGAGAGGAATCGGAATAAAGGGAATCAGAAAGAGGATCTGATTCCCATCAGTGGGCGGAATCGGAATGAAGGGAATCAGAACGGGAATCTGATGCCCGTCAGCGAGAGGAATCTGGATAAAGGGAATCAGAATGGGAATCTGATGCCCGTCAGTGGGCGGAATCGGAATAAAGGGAAACAGAACGGGAATCTGATGCCCGTCAGTGGGCGAAATCGGAATGAAGGGAATCAGAACTTGGATCTGGTGCCCGTCAGCGAGAGGAATCCGAATAAAGGGAAACAGAAAGAGGATCTGATTCCCGTCAGTGGGCGGAATCGGAATGAAGGGAATCAGAACTTGGATCTGATGTCCGTCAGCGAGCGGAATCCGGATAAAGGGAATCA
>NZ_RCVZ01000032.1 GCF_003668575.1 Falsibacillus albus
CTTGTCCCCGTCGTGAAGCAAAATTGAATTAAAGGGAATCAGAAAGGGGATCTGATGCCCGTCGCGATGCAAAAACGAAATAAAGGGAACCAGAAAGCGAATCTGGTTCCCGTCGCGAGTGCCAAACCGCAATAAAGGGAATCAGGAGCCCCCCTGATGCCCCCCATGCTAACAATATGCAAAAAGGCAAGCTGCATCAGTGCAGCTTGCCTTTTCTTCTGATCCACCAAACCGCCAGCAGCAATGATAACCCGCTGATCGCCAGGGAGAGTTCGAAGTATGGAGGATAATATGTCAGCTCCACATGATTTTGCCCTGGCTTGATCGGGATTCCAATGAAGGCATAGTTGGCTTTTTGTACGTTTTGTTTTTTTCCGTTGACGTGGGCTGTCCATCCTTTTTCATAGGGGATGGGCAGTACCATATAGGAATCTCCGCGGTTGTTTTGCAGGTTCACGTTGATATGATTTTTCTCGATATCCACGTTGGCTTTTTGTTTTTTCATTTCGGTTTGATTTTTCAATGTTTGATAGCCCTCGGAATAAAGGTGGAAGTCGTTTAAGGTATAGCTTCCTTTTGGGACGCGGATCTTGATCGTTTGATTGACTTGGATCCGGACCGTGATGTGATCGAAGGTTGTCCGGTAAATGGACGACCTCGATTTCCTGGACGTTTTGAATTCATTGATAGACAACGGAAATAGCGGTGCGGTCTTGCTGTTGTTTTTTAAATAAAATGATAGATAAAGATCTTTCGCACCCGGCGGCATTTTCCCCACTGTCATGTCCAGGCCGCCTGTTTTTTGATCGACATGCAATTGCCCATGCTGATACGTTCCAGAAACGGGCTGAATCTTCGTTTGCTGCATGAGATCCTTGCTTTTTCCCAATTTATCAGTCTGTTGATTGCCTGGAACATTCAGCACGACGCCTTTCAGCATCGCATGTTCCCGGTCAATCACCGGATCATGCTTCAACTTCGCCGAGCTGTAGATGGTGCTTGTCGTTCGGACAAAGGGAAGGACGTTTTCGTTGCGATAAATGACGTAATGCCTGCTTTTCACATACGGTTTAAAGCCATAAGGGATGTTTCTCGCTTTCCCTTTTTCATACATGATATATTTTCCGCGGAGGAGGCTGTATAAGTTGGCCCGGTCTCCTAAACTGTTGTAGCGGCTGACGCTTTCCCGCTTCATATCGATTTTCAGGTCCTTGTAATAAAAGAATAAAATGTTTTTATTCAGTATGCTTGAATAAGCGCTGATGCCGTTGAAGTCCTCGACAATAGGGGTGTTATTACGATTTTCAATGATCCAGTCCATCCTTGTGGTGTCGCTGTTGTCCTGCTTCATGGCCCGCTGGATCAGCTTCCGTTGTTCATCGGAATTATAATGCTCGCTCGTCATATATGCTTTTGTCGAAGACTGGACACCGCCATATTTGTACAGGCCATACTGAAAGGCATTGGTCACGATCAGATTGATGACAATCAATATGCCCATGATCAGAACGATGGACTTTTTCTTTTTAAATAAGAAAAAATAGACCGCCAGCAGGACGAGAGAACCGATCAGAGAGGCAACTTTGAGCCCCGTTGGATGGATGATCAAAGCAGTGCAGTAAACGATGAAAGCGGCGATGAACGCTTTTTTCAACGATGCACCTGACAGTTTTGAACGTTCTTGCAGTCCTGCTGCTATCGCGCCCGAAGCGCAAAAGTTGATGATATACTCAAACCTGAATTGCGGAGCGGAGAAGCCGTTAAAGACACTTGCCATGATGGGGCTGAAGTGAAAGAGAATGAATAGGCTTCCGATCCATGCGAATAGTTTAAAGGTATGATTTTTATAAAAAGAAAAAATAAAAAGGAACAGGACAAAAACGACCGGGAGCCAAATGGTCTTGTCTCCAAGGAAAGCATTTTGGCCAGCATCAAAGATGGGAATATGGTCTTTGAAGGCTGGGCGGAAATTGTGCAAGAATCCGTAAACGGCCGGGATAAAGGAAACGGAACTGATCCCTGCCCCAAGAAGGATGCTCCCTGCTAAAAGCTTCACCTGCTTCTTCTCGTGCACATCTAATGGAATCAGCCAGCGAAAGACGATATAGATTCCCATGAAAATAAAATGAATATAGGCGAAATAGAAATTATCGAACATCGATAATGCGACAGCTGTGATCAACGCAGTCGGCTTTTGCTCCCGGAAAACCTTCTCGATCCCCAGTACAAATAGGGGCAGCCAAAGAAAGGCATCGGAGAAAAATTCCCAATAGGTGACATGGCGGAAATACATGATGCTCCCGCCGTACAAGAACGCTGCCACAAACGCGTAAGGCATCCTGATTTTCATATAACGAAATACATACGTCGTGATGATGAAGATCAAAGATAGCCGAATGATGCTGATGTAAATCGTTGCATTCGCCCAAAAGAGGGCGTCTGGCGTTGAAATGATCGATAACTTATCAAGTATGAAAACAAAGCCAAACACAAAGAAATAGAAAATGTTATTGGCGTAATAATAGGCAAGCTGGTAGGTCCCGCCGCCAAGCCCATAATGGAAGCTGTAAAAGAAATTGCCTTTCGAAAATTGATCATAGACCATTTTTCGAAAGGGAATCATTTGCGACAATCCATCATGGGGTCCTGCCATAAAGGACCCGTTGGCTGTTTGATAAAGAAAAAAAGCGTGAGCCAATATCGATAGGATGATACTGCTGAAAATAAGCAGAACATGTTTGTTTTTCATCATGATGAATCCTGACCTCGCTTTAAAATTTTACCAGTCAAAATAAAGGTAACAGGTATCGTGAATACCACCGATAAGATCGGCGCAATATAGCCATTCAAGTGAAGATATTCAACAAAGATATAAATAAAGGCAGATGATATCGAGATATTCACAACCTGGGTAATGGGAAATTGCAAAAACTTACGCAGCGTTGGCTTCACGCGATAAGTGAAATACACATTCAAATAAAAGGAAAGGACCATACTGATCAAGAAAGCGATCCAATGGGAAAAGAGATAGTTTAAGCCGGCGATTTGAAACAAGATCAAATAAAAGAAATAATAGTTCGCTGTATTGATTCCGCCGACAAACATAAAGCGTACTAATTCACCCTTGTTCTTTAACATGAATGACATCCTCTCCCACATTTGTCTGCTCAATCAAATAATGGGGCCGCTGCTTCGCCTCTACATAGATGCGTCCGATATACTCTCCGATGACGCCTAGGCTGACCAATTGAGCACCGCCCAAGAACAGGACAGAAGAGATGGTGGTAAAGTACCCTGGGACCGCAATACCGTTGAATAAAATGCGAACAAACATGATGCTGATGGACAACAACGAGAGCAGCAGCGTCGCAATTCCGGTATATAAACAAATCCGCAATGGTTTGTGATTAAAGGACACAACCCCTTCAATGCCGTAGTCGATCAGCTTTTTGATCGACCATTTTGATACGCCGGCCTTTCGCGTTGTATTATCGTACTTGATCACTTTTTGATGAAAGCCGATCCACGAAAAGAGCCCTTTGGAAAAGCGGTTCCGCTCGCTGATCTGCAAGACCGCATTGACGGCCCGCCTGCTGAGCAGTCGAAAGTCGCCTTGTCCATCCTTCAATTCCACATCGACCAATTTTTCCAAAACGGCATAATAGAGGCTCGATAGCTTGCTTCGGACGAATGAATCACCAGCCCGGTCACGCTGCGCAATCACTTGATCATAGCCTTCTTCATAGCCTTCAATTAAAGAATGAATCAAGCTTGTCGGATGCTGCAGATCGGCATCCATAATGATGACCGCATCGCCTCTGGCATGCTTCAAGCCGGCAAACATCGCCGATTCTTTCCCGAAATTCCTCGTCAATGCCACATATTTCACTTCTGGATGATGATAGGACAATTCTTTAATCCACTCGATCGTTTGATCCGTGCTCCCATCATCGATAAAAATAATTTCGTATCGTGCAATTCTATGGGATAGTTCCTTTGTTAGAGCGTGATATATAGGAAGAATATTTTCGGCTTCATTAAAAGACGGTATCAATACCGAGATGAAAATATCCATAATATTCATCACCTTTCCTATTAAAACTCCCTCACATAGGGGAGGAATTTGTATAATTGCAGCTGTGGCCATAAGAGCCGGCAAGCCCCTGGCCAATTTCTATATTACTCGCCCAATCTCGATATCCCCTGAATAATACATTAAAATTCCATTAAAAAAAGAAAAATAACCATAAATAATGGTAAGTTGTAGGTGAGAAGCTAACATATGGATATCGTTTTTTAGACCAAAGGAGTGATTTAAATGCCAGAGCGGATATTAGTCGTGGAAGACGAAAATCAGATCGCACGCATTTTAAAAATAGAGCTTGAATACGAAGGGTATGAAGCTGTCATTGCGAATGACGGAAAATCTG
Source organism: Falsibacillus albus (assembly GCF_003668575.1). Lineage (NCBI taxonomy): Bacteria > Bacillati > Bacillota > Bacilli > Caryophanales > Bacillaceae > Falsibacillus > Falsibacillus albus. Next base: position 4,431 of record NZ_RCVZ01000032.1, read on the forward strand.
GCTTGCAAAAAGCATTGGAGGAAAAGTTTGATTTAATCCTTCTTGATGTGATGCTGCCTGAACTGAATGGATTGGAAGTCTTAAGGAAGATCAGAAAGGAAAAAAACGCGCTGCCGATCATTTTATTGACGGCAAGAAATATGACCATGGATAAAGTGGCGGGACTCGATCTCGGGGCCAATGATTATATAACGAAGCCGTTCGAGATGGAGGAATTATTAGCGAGGGTCCGGTCTTCGCTGCGCCAAGCTTCCGTTTCGTCCCACTCCGAGGAATCGGAGGAAGAGCGCTTAACGATCAAGGATCTAGTGGTCAACCTTCAAACGAGGGAAGTGGAGCGGGGAGGAACGCCGATCTCGCTGACGCCAAAGGAATTTGATTTCCTGGTGTATTTGCTTTCGAATAAAAATCGGATCGTGACCCGTGAAAATATCATCTATCATGTATGGGGCTATGAGTATGAAGGGGAAACCAACGTGATCGATGTGTATATCAGACATTTAAGAAAGAAATTAGAAGAAGATTTTCCCGGGTCGCAAATCATACATACGGTTAGGGGCGTGGGATATATCGTAAAGGAGGCGTGAATGGATGAAAATAACCACTAAAATCAACCTGATGACAACGGCATGGATCCTGATTGTCTTGATCATCATCAACTCAATCGTATTCTTTTCATTCATGAATATCACGTTTAACCTTGAGCAGGATGAGGTGCATCAGCGGGCTTCAGACATCATGAAGGAGATCAATCCAGAAGACTCACCTGAAGTGATTGAAAAGAAATTAATGCCATACTTATCCAGTCATTCCTTTATCCGCATCATCAATAAACAATCCCATGTGATCGCCCAATCAGCGAATGATGAACATTTAGCCAAAAAGATAAAAGCGAAATATTCCAGTAAATCAACGACTCAAAGGCGGATAGTCAGAGAAGAAGGTGGAGAAGAACAGATCATCATTTATAAGCAGCCCATCAACGTCAATGGCCAGCCTGTGAAAATACTGGAAATCGGGGAGCGTGTGATCGGGCTTGAGCTCGGGAAGGACGTACTGCTTTCCATTCTTGCCATATGTACGATCCTGGGGGCTGTTTTATCCCTGCTCGGGGGAAGATGGTTGTCCAATATCATTATCCGGCCGATTTCCAACATGATCAACACAATGGAGGATATCGAAAAGAGCGGGATCCCGAAAAGAATCAGCATTCAGCATGAAACAAAAGATGAACTCACTAAGATGGCTGTGACCTTTAATCGCATGATCGGACGGCTGGATGCCAATCTCGAGAGGCAAAAGCAGTTCATTTCAGATGCTTCCCATGAATTAAAAACCCCGCTGACGGTCATCAAAAGCTACGCCGATTTATTAAGGAGACGGGGAATTCAAAATGCCGAAATCACGCTGGAAGCGATTGAAGCCATTCATTCGGAAGCGACCCGAATCCAAAGGATGACCGAACGATTTTTGGATCTTGCCAATACAGAATTGGAACATGACTTAGACCTTATTTCGATTCATTTAGCATCATTTTGTGAAAAAATCTTTAACCAGCTGAAAATCGCTTATAAAAGAGAAATCATTTTTCATTATGACAATGATGCGCTCACGATCATGGCGGATGAATTAAAACTGAAACAGGTCATCATCATCACGATCGATAATGCCCTGAAATACAGTACAGACCGAATTGATGTGTATTTGGAAGACCATGAACACAATGCCGTCATCCGCGTCGTCGATTACGGAATCGGAATCCCGCACAATGAAATCGAAAATATCTTTGAACGCTTCTACCGCGTCGATAAAGCGAGAAGCAGGGCCACAGGAGGCACCGGATTAGGACTGTCCATCGCCAAAAATATCATGAAGCAGCATCACGGCGAAATCAAAGTAAAAAGTACCGAAGGCGAAGGAACAGAAGTTGAGCTCCACTTGCCTAAAACCCAAAAGACGGATTAAAAATCACTTGAGGACCCAATACTCCAATTTCAATGGGAGTATTGGGTTTTTATGTCTTTATTAATGATTTCTTAATTTAACATTAAGAAGACGTTCAGCTGGGACGTGTATGCTAAGAACAGCAACAGCGATGTATTTTATTGAGGTGAAAAATATGTTCCAACTGGACTTTAAACTATTTCATGTAATTAACCATCTTGCAGTAAGTGAAAAACCTTTAGACCCGATCGTTGCCATATTCACGGAATATGGACAGTATTTATTTTTGGCTGGCTTACTCTTTTATTGGTTTTATCCAAAAAAGAAAAATCGAAAAATGGTCATGGAAGCCTTCCTTGGCGTTTGCCTGGCGATGGCCATCAACGCGGCAATCGGCCACTTCTTCTACCGGGACCGCCCATTCGTGCATCATCATGTGTACAGGCTCATCCCCCACGCGGAAAATGCATCGTTTCCAAGCGATCATGCAGCCGGTTCCTTCGTGATCGCGGCCGCTATCTGGATTTGGATGAAGCGTGACGGCTGGGTATGGATGATCCTTGCAGCTGCCCTTTCCATATCCCGCGTCTGGACGGGTGTCCATTACCCATCAGATGTACTGGCAGGGATGCTCATCGGCATCGGTGCGGCGTTCATCATTCACTGCATCTTCAAACGCTTGCCCAAACTCAATGAATGGGCAAACCGCTTGATCGAGTTTTATGAAAACATCGAAAGTAAAGTATGGAAAAAAACTGCTTAGGAAAAATGGTGAGGGAGCAAGCCAGCAGCAAATGTTCACAAAGAGGAGTTGGTGAAGTATGAAATATAAAGACAAAATCCTAATACTTTCAGCCGCTGTCGGCGATGGCCATAAACAAGTCGCAAGGGCGATGGGCGAGGCTGTGGAAGACAGCTTCCCTGGCACCGAACCCATAATATTGGACATGATGGAGTGGCTGCACCCATACCTTTCTCCGATCAGTACGTATATCTATAAAAAGAGCATTAAAAAATTCCCACAGGTGTACAGCTACCTCTATCACAAAACGCGTGTGAAAAGTAATTTTTCCACCAAGCTGAATGCCCTATTCACGATGGGGATGCATTCAATGCTTGAAATGATTCAAGCAATCAATCCGATTGCCGTCGTCAGCACCCACCCTTTTGCAGCGGGCATCATCTCCAAACTAAAAGAGCAGGGGCTGATTGACATCCCGGCGATGACGGTCATCACCGACTACACAGATCATTCTTACTGGATCCATCCTTTTACCGATCAATACATTGTCGGAACAAGCCAAGTGAAAGAACGATTGGTTTCAGTCGGGGTGGAAGCATACAAAATCAAAAACACGGGCATTCCATTGAGAAGAGGATTTTTGGAAGAGCAGCCGAAAGAGGATTTGTTGAAAAAATATAACCTCCGTCCAGACAAGCTCACCATCCTCGTGATGGGCGGCGGCGATGGCTTCTTCGGCAAAGACGCTTCCACCTTTCAGGCGTTTGAACAAATTTCGTCCTCCATCCAGCTCATCATTGTCTGCGGGCGGAATGACAAATTAAAAACACAGCTGGAACAAGAGCTGAGAGACTCAAAACACGATGTAAGCATAATGGGCTTCACGGAAAACATCCATGAATTAATGGCGATTTCAGACCTGATGATTACAAAAGCAGGCGGCGTCACGACATCAGAGGCCATTGCGATGCAGCTGCCATTATTGATCTTCAATCCCCTGCCTGGACAGGAAGAAGACAACGCCAATTTCCTCCTGGAATCAGGCCTCGGACTATTGGCCAAAACGCCATCCGATTTGATCGGTAATATACAAAGCATCCTGCATGACGATACACCACTAACCTTCATGCGAAACAAATCGAGGAAATTCCATACAAAAACCGCCTCCCTCGATGCAGTAACCATCATGACTCAATTAATCAACCACGCCCATAAGCAGGAAATAAGCTTAGCATAAAAACAAACGCCCCGTCGATTTGACGGGGCGTTAATTTATCATCAGATACTCTTTTTCAATCCACACTTGGTGCATTCCCTCAAAAACACATAATCTTTAACCGAGCTTTTGAAATTCGCTTCCCCGCAATTATCACAACGGCCGCTTCGTTTATCGGGAAAATCCTTATAATCATACACAATTGAAGTATCCAATAAAGTTTCATTATTCTCGTTCGAATCGTTCACCTTAACTCCCACCTATTCCATCATGATGCTCTCATTATCATAACAAATCGCAATATGAATGACTAGATTTCATGAGGCTGGGGCTCGCGCCCGAACGAGCGTCGATGGTGGGAGAAAGGGAACGGGAGTGTGGTTCTCGTGCCCGAATTGGGCTTGATAGGGAGGAACAGGGAACGGGAGCGTGGTGCTCGTGCCCTCTTCGGGGTTGATGGTGAGAGAAAGGGAACGAGAGCGCGGTCCTCGTGACCAAACCGGGGTTGGTGGGGTGGAAAAGGTAACTTGGCCTGTGCAGTTGAGACCAGAAATGAACAAAATAAAGCAATCTAAGGTCTCATAGTGTACGTATGAGAGACCCAGAAAGATCAAATTGAGCCGAAAGCGAGTCTCAAAGCCTCCTAATGAGACCCGAAAAAAGCAAAGCCAAACTAAGCCAAAACCGTGTTTCAAACGTGAATATGGGAACAAAAACATCATTAAGCAACATCACCTCTGCAACTGCAAAATCGCACATTTCAACGGTCGCAGCATTGTAGATCCCTTCATCAAAATAAAGGAAAATTTACGAACGGATTCGAATTATTAATCGAGCGAAAAATTATTATAAATTTTTATATAAAATTTTCTCAATCATGTCGAACTACCAGACATCCATTCGTTGTGTTTATAGAGGGTGAAAGAAAGGGGGGAACTGGATGACTGAACCGAGGATTCACCAAACCATCGATTCGATCTGGCGGACGGAAGCGGCAAAAATCATCGCTTGCCTGGCTGGGATTGTCCGGGATCTCGGGGTGGCCGAGGACCTTGCACAAGATGCGCTCGTAACAGCGTTGGAACGATGGCCGCAATCAGGAATTCCGGAGAACCCGGGAGCATGGTTGATGACTGTCGCAAAACGGCGGGCATTTGATTTGCTCCGCAGGAACAAGCTCCGCCATATCAAGTATGGAGAGATTGGTGCTGAGCTGGATGGACAGCTGCAGCCAGACTGGGAAGAGGGGCTCGACGATAATATCAGTGATGACCTTCTGCGGCTTATCTTCACCACGTGCCACCCGATCCTGTCAGCGGAGGCGCGGGTAGCACTGACGTTGAGGCTGCTCGGAGGACTTAAAATCGAGGAGATCGCAAAAGCTTTCCTTGTTCCCGTGACGACCATTGCACAGCGGATTGTCCGCGCGAAACGCACGATCACCGCCGCGAAGGTCCCGCTGGAAGTCCCGGAGAAAACTGATTTTCCTGATCGGCTATCATCTGTACTCGAGGTCATCTATCTCATGTTCAATGAGGGATATTCCGCATCCTCCGGTGAAAGCTGGATCCGGCCGCTGCTATGCGAGGAGGCGCTTCGGGTCGGGCGTTTATTGGCGGAAATCGCACCAGATGAGAAGGAAGTCCATGGCCTTGTCGCCCTCATGGAAATTCAAACATCGCGTTTTCGAGCGAGGGTGAATGAAGAAGGGGAGCCGGTTCTACTGCTGGAGCAGAATCGTGCCCATTGGGACCACTCGGCCATTCGCCGCGGGATCGATTCCCTTAAGCGCGCTGAACATTTAGGAGGACCGCTTGGAATGTACGGTTTACAAGCATCGATTGCCTCGTGCCATGCCAAGGCACGCACGTCTGAAGAAACGGATTGGATACACATTTCCGCTCTATACGATGCATTAGCGCAAGTAGCGCCGTCCCCCGTTGTTGAGCTGAACAGAGCCGTGGCGATCTCGATGGCATACGGGTGGGAGGCAGGACTGGAAATCATAGATTCGCTGCTGGTTGAACCCGCCTTGAAGAATTATCATCTGCTGCCGAGTACGCGCGGTCATTTTTTAGAAAAAATGGGACGCCGCAGAGAAGCCTGCGACGAATTTAATCGGGCAGCATCCCTCACCCAAAATGCACCAGAACGGGAATTGCTCCTCAAGCGCGCTTTTGAATGTTTGGAAGAATGAGAGAACAACAAATTAATCAAAAAGGAGTTTAATAAAATGAAATATTTATGCTTAGGTTATTTGTATCCTGAAAAAATGGACGCTCTTCCAAACGATGAGAAGGAGTCGATTTTGCAGGAGTGCGGCTCACATCTCAAGGGATTTTACGAAACGAATCAAGTGATGCTTGATGCCGGCCTCGATGCAGAGGTGAAATCATTGAAAAGGGTGAACGGGAAAGTCAAAGTCATCGATGGTCCATTTATCGAAACGAAAGAGCTGATTGGAAGTGCGATCCTAATCGAAGCACGTGACATGGAGGAAGCCATCGAAATCGCCTCCAAACACCCGTCCATCCAAATCGAGGCAGGGGAGGATCTCGGATGGGCGATCGAAATCCGCCCGATCCATTATTTCGAGATGATAGATCAAAAATGAACGAATTTCACGAAAGCATATCCATCCCCTCTGGACGGATATGCTTTTTTCATTGATAGAGAAATTACACCAACACTCTTTCCATATTATGCTAAAATAAATGTGACTATTGAAGGGGGATGGGGATCATGGGTTCACGAATCATGCACTTGATTATCGGAAATAAAATTGCGCAGTCTTTATCGATCGAAGATAAATCATCATTTTTACTTGGCAGCATCGCACCGGATGCGGTATCAAACAAAAACGCATCCCATTTCTTTATAGGGGACGTACGGGATTATTCCAGAAGCGTTGATGCGAAAGGATTTTTATATAAGTATCGCGAACATGAGTTGAACCCTTATGTATTGGGGTACTATGCCCACTTAATCGCGGATGATATATGGCTGCGGGGCTTTAATCTATCGTGGCTGAAAAACAGAATGGATGCCGATGAGGGATTATACGGGCGATACCATCAGGATTTTCAATTGCTGAATGGAAAGCTGCTGGATTACTATCGCTTTACCGAAGAATTAAAAGAAGCGCTCAGCCATTTTTCTGAAATAATCGATTTCGAAGAGGTCAAGCGGGGGGATGTGGAAGAATTTGTTCCATATGCGTTAGGCGATATGGAATACGATCAGTCCGCCATCAAGGAAGAACTGAATGTTTTTACATTCAATCAGATCATCGGATACATAGAGACATCGGTGGAGCTGGGGATCATGAAGATCAAACCGCTCCTGGCATAAATCTAAGGAGAATACTATGAAAAAAAGGATGATCTTTTTCGTATTGGGTATGGTTTTATTCTTGGCGTCTCTACCAATGAGCACAAGACTGGTCATGGAACTTGTCCATAACCAAAAAATGAAGAGAGAATACAAGATTACAAATGTATTGGACACGAGGCAACACTTCAAGGGCCATACTATTGAAATAAATGAGACGATGAAAGATGGAAAGGGGAATGTCGATCCGTGGGGCGATCAAATCGGCACGGCAGATTTATCGGTGAATATGGATGGGGAGGAAATTGAGACACTTACGAATTATCCGATACAAGTGAGAACTGAAGGATTGAACAGATATAGTGGCGGAGTTGCCTTTTTGACCCTGGAAGATAAAAAGAACAGGAAGACACAATTCGTGATTCTCCTGAAGGAAACAAGAGAATTTCAAAAGAAGCTCCCGAATGGAGATATAACCGGATCCGCACCGGAAGATAAGCTGAAATACAAGGTTTTTAGATTGGATGAAAATGGCGATATTAGCCATGAATCTTTTTATTTACCTGAAAGGGATGGACTTCAAACGGAATTACTGAATGCAGGTAGAGTGGCACCATATCCGCTTGGTTATTATACAGATGTTTGGGTGAGCTACCCAATCTTCTTCATTCCATTCCTATTTCCGTTTTTTACATTAATCCTTGGAATCATCTTTATCCTTGTAAGTTTGATTTTGAAATCAGGAGGTACCCATGACACAAAGCAAACAATTCTGGAATGAGAAATATGCCGAACAGGAAGATCTTTGGGGACTCAGGCCAGAGCAGACATTAGTAACCTATGAGAAACTTATCCCAGAGAACGGAAAGATACTCGACTTGGGGATTGGGGAAGGCCGCAACTCCATCTATTTTGCCAGCAAAGGATGGAGCGTGGACGGCGTCGACATTGCGGATACGGCGGTTGATCGATGCAGGCAAATGGCGAATCAAACGGGATTCGATATCCATGCCAGTATAGGTGATTTAAGGGACTTTCATATTCAACCCGAATCCTACTCCTTGATCATAATGGCGAACATCCTTAACTTCTTTCATGACGATGAAATCAACGCGATTTTGAAAAAGGTAAAAGCCGGTTTGATTGAAGGGGGACTTGCCTATATTCAGGCATTTGACATACACGATCCAAGCTTCTCCAAGAGGCTCCACCTTTTAGACGAAAAATTCAACAATACCCTATACAATCCAAAAACCGACAGCTACATGCATTATTTTACGGTGGATGAATTGCAGGAATCATTCATGGGATACAAAACGATAAAATGCTCCCAATCCATCCAGATGGATCTCGGCCATGGTGAGCCGCATCATCACGGATTGATCGAGCTGTTGGTGCAGAAGAATAAAGATACTGAATTAGGAAAAGAGGAATTGAATGTACAAAGATCATGATTTAGTCATTCGAAAAATAGAAGAACGAGACTTAGAACGATTGTGGGAACTAGCCTATAAAGAAGATGCGCCCGAATGGAAAAGGTGGGACGCGCCTTACTTTCCCTTTAAATCCATGACCTTTGAACAATTTTTGGAGCAGAAATCATCCTGGGTGAATCAAGATCACCGATGGATCATTACTGTACAGGACGTAGTCGTCGGGACCGTTACCTACTATTTTGAAGACGATCAATCAAGATGGTTGGAGATGGGCATTACTTTATATCAAGGGAATGAATGGGGAAAAGGCATCGGAACCCGGGCACTGAAGCTTTGGATTGACCATATCTTTCAAACATTGCCGCTCACCAGAGTGGGCTTAACCACATGGTCAGGAAATGAACGCATGATCCGAGCAGCCGAAAAGCTGGGCATGCAAATGGAAGCGCGCATCAGAAAAGTCCGCTACTTCGAAGGCAATTATTATGATTCCATCCGAATGGGCATCTTGAGGGAAGAATGGGAAACGTTGACGACTGCAGCCCAAATTTGATGCCACACCCTGCTTCCAAAATTCTTTGTATAGGACAAACTTGGTAGCGGGAATCATGAGTAGTAGGAGGCGATATGTGCATGAATACATTTGAAGTCCTAACACTCATGATCAGTTTCGGAATGTTCGTAGTCGCTATTCTTGATTTTAAACACAAAGACAAAGACCAAGACTCTTAAACACGCTGGAAAGGCGTGTTTTTTTCTTTGGGGGGAAGAAGGAAGTAAGGTGGTCTTGTGCATTGGGTGAGTTCCTTGTGCCCGAATCGTGGCCGCAGAGGCAAACATGGGAACGAGGTCTCTCGTGCCTAAACAAGAGTCGCAAGAATGAATAAGGGAACGCGAAGTCTCCGCTCGTGCCCCAATCGGGCGATCAAAGGCGGAAAAGGGAACGAGAACGGCTGTCCCGTGCCCAAATCGCGGGTT
>NZ_RCVZ01000033.1 GCF_003668575.1 Falsibacillus albus
CTACTCAACTTGAATTCTAAATGGGATTTTCGGGCCTCCACCATCAGAAACAGACAAATTAAGGGGAGATTGCAGCGGATGGGGGCATTTTGATAGGGATTTCTTCTCTATTTGCGGTGTTTCCATCACTAAGCTGAGTTTCTCCGACACTTCCGGGGATTTATCCATCACTAATCTCCTTTTCTCCATCACTAACACGAATATTTCCATCACACTCCGATTTTTTATGGCACAACAAAAGGCACCATCCATTTTCTGGATGGTGCCTGTCACCAAAGTGCCACCCCACTAATTAAAGTAGTGCTGGAAGTAGTCCAGCGGGATGTTGGGCAGGATGCCGAACAGGACGGTGACGATTAGGCTGATGCCGAGTGCCAGTTTGCTGCCGGTCTCGATTCGTTCTTTCAGGATGGTTTCTTCCCTTCTGAAGAAGACTTGGATCAAGATGCCGAAATAGTAGACATACGAGACGACGGTGGTCAGTATCATCAATCCGGCCAGCCACCAGATGGAGTGGTCGCTGGTGAGCAGCGCCATCACGACCTTGAATTTGGCGATGAAGCCGGCGGTGCCAGGGATTCCCGCCAAGGACAGGAGCAGGATCCCCAGGGATGCCGCCGTCCATGGCGATCGTTCGTACAGGCCGGCAAAGCTGCTGATGTCGGTTGAATTCGTCTGTCCGACGATCCACTGCACAATTACGAATGCCCCGATCGTCATGACGGAGTAGGCCAATAAGTAGAACCAGATCGTATCAAGCATGAAATACGACAGTGATGCGAAAGCCGCCAGCAAGTAGCCGGCATGGACGATGCTTGAATAGGCGAGCATCCGCTTCACATTTCTCTGCCGGAGCGCCCCGAGTGTCCCGATCACCATTGCCAAACCGGCCAAAACCGCCAAATAAAGCTTCATATTTTCCAGCAAAGATACCGACGTAAATCCTTTTGAAGGCGCACTGGCGAAAATCGTCAGGAAAAGCCTCAGCAAAAGGATGAAGCCTGCCGCTTTGGATACTGCATTCAAAAAAGCCGTAACCGTGGTCGGCGCCCCTTCGTACACATCCACCACCCACATATGGAATGGCACGGTGGCGATCTTGAACGAAAGGCCGACCAATATCATCAAGAACGAGATGCCGAGCAAATATTGCTGCTGTCCGCTCAATAGACCGCTCAACACCTCGGCCATTTTGTTCAAATTCGTTGTCCCCGTCAATCCGTATACATAGCTCATCCCAAACAAAGTGACCCCCGTTGAAATCCCGCCGTTGATGACGTATTTCATCGCGGCCTCACCGGATTTCACATCGCTTCTTTTCATCCCCGCCAGCACATAGGACGAAATCGCAAGCAATTCCAATCCGACAAACAAGGTGATCAAGTCCCCGCTCGATGCGACCATCATGCTCCCTAACAGGGCCGTCAGCAGCAAATAGAAGAATTCACCCCTGATGTCCGATGAGCCATTTTCCTCCCCGCGCTGCAGGCCCATCAGCATGATCAACGAGCCCCCGGCAATTAGCACCAATTTGAAGGCTTTCGCAAACCCGTCGAACCGAAAAGTATCATATAAGATGGATGTGTCCGGCTTCCCGACAAATATGAGCAAGGTCACCCCGCTCGCCGCAGCCGCCAGGACCGCCAGCCAGCCGAGTGTGCCCCTGTCGACCTTCTTCGGCAAAAACAAATCCAGAAGGGAGAGGACAACAGCCGCCCCAAAGATGATGAATTCCGGGGTCATGAGTTCCCAGTGATATGCACCGCTAATCATTTTTCCTCACCCTCCCATTCCGATCATAAGTGATTCAATCGTATGCTGAAGCGCTTTGCTGATGATGCTTGGATAAAGCCCGATCAGCAGGATCACAAACGTCAGGCAGACCGATGGGATCCATTCGGCGCGCTTCAGATCAAACCATTTCTTTTTCACGATTTCCATTTCCCCGAATGTGATGTTCAATACTGCCTTCAATACATACACTGCAGTTAAAATGATTCCCAGTGTGCCGATCGCGCCGATGACCGGCCATTTTTGAAAGACGCCGAGGAACGTCATGAACTCGCTGATGAAGCCCGACATACCCGGAAGTCCCAGCGACGCCAAGCCTGCAGCCAGCAGAAATCCTGAGAACATCGGCATTTTCTTCGCCAAACCGCCAAGCTTCCGAATGTCGGTCGTCGTCCCGCGGTAGACGAGGATCCCCACCAGCATGAAAAGGAAGGCTGAAATGAAGCCGTGGGAAACGCTTTGGAAAATGGCTCCCTGGACGCCTGCTTCATTGGCTGCACCAAGTCCGAGGAGCACGATGCCCATATGTGAGATCGACGAATAGGCAAGCACCTTCTTTAGATCACTTTGGACAAAGGCAATCAAAGCCCCATACAGCAAATTCACCAATCCGGCGATCATGATCCACAAGCCTGCTAGATGAAATTCCTTCGGGAAAAGCTCCAGTCCGAAGCGGATCATCCCGTATGCCCCCATCTTCAACAGGACGCCGGAATGAAGCATGACGATCGATGGCGGCGCTTCGACATGGACTTTCACCATCCAGCGGTGGAGCGGAAATGCCGGCAGTTTGAAAGCGAAAGCAACCAGAATCCCGGCCAACATCCATCCTTTCACGACACCCGAAACAGGTGATGCAAATCCGGCAGCATTCCCGGCGAGCAGGAACTGCAATTTTTCAAAATTGACGCTCCCGGTTTTGATGAACGTCAAAACGATGACAAACAGCAGCAGCGCCGATCCGAGGCCGTTGTAGATCAAATAGGAATAAGCGGCTTTTTCGCGGGCGATCCCTCCCCATTTGCCAATCAGGAAAAATGTCGCAACCAAGGTCAACTCAAAGAATAGGAAGAAAAGCACCATGTTGCCGGAAGTGAATACCCCGAGCATCCCTGTTTCAAGCAATAGGAACAGGGATGCATACCCCTTCCATTCCTTTTGGATTTTAAAAGAGGCGATCGCTGCCATCGTGGCAATGATCGCAGTCAATAGCACCATCAAGATCGACAGCCCATCGACGCCCATTTCGAAATCGACCTGAAACATTTTTTCCTGCAAGTAGCTCAAGTCGCCGAACTGGAGCCAACGGTGATGAATCGCCCATGACTCGAGGCTGTTTCCCTGCAAAAATTTCACATATCCATAAATCGCGATGGCCAAGGAAGGAAGCGTCCCGATGATGAGGAAACGCTGGATGAACGTTTTTTCCGTCTTCGGTACGATTGCCATTATGAGCAGCATCACAATAGGGGCAAAAACAAGCAGTGGCAAGAAGTAACTGGCATTCATCCTATATATCCCCCCGTCCATGCGTATATGATCATGAGAAGCACAAGTCCAGCCGCCGCCGCGAACCCGTATGTTTGCACCTGTCCGGTCTGTGCGTTCGTCGTTATTTTTCCGAGGCGGTAAATGGACGACGAAATCGCATTGGCCAGTCCTTCGACTACCCAGCGGTCGACCGCTTTGAACAATTTCGCCAATCCCCTGAAAAAGGCGAGAATGCTCCAGTCGTAAAGCTCATCGATGTACCCTTTATTCAGCAGCCATTTATATGTGAACGGCATCGACTTTGCCCAGGCATAGCTTGAAAAGGTCTTTTTTTCAAAAATGAAATAAGCAAAGAAGATGCCCATTAGAGATGCGATTGTCGCCATCCAAGTGATCCAGCCTTCGCTTTCCGCCGGTTCGATATGCGGCATCAGCCATTCACTGAAGGCGTGGTTCCAAGGTGTTTCCAGCCAACCGAGGCCGATCGCCCCCACCGCCAAAACCACCATTGGGACGACCATCACGGCAGGCGATTCCTTCACCTTAGACCTCACATAGGATGGACCGTTGAAAAATACCATGAAGAACAGCCGGAACACATAGAGCGATGTCAAAAATGCAGTGAATACTCCGACATAAAACAATGCATGCTGACCGGATGCCCAGGCTGCCCCCAATATCGCCTCCTTGCTGAAAAAACCTGAAAACAATGGGAAGCCAGTCAATGCGAGCGCTCCGATCAAGAACAATGGCCCCGTCCATCTCAGCTTTTTCCAAAGGCCGCCCATCTCCCGGATATCCTGGGTATGGCTTGCATGGATGACACTGCCTGCCGCCAAAAACAGCAGCGCTTTGAAAAAGGCATGCGTCGTTAAGTGGAAGATCCCAGCAACATATCCCGATGACCCCAAGGCAAGCATCATGTACCCGAGCTGACTGACCGTTGAGTATGCCAATACCCGCTTGATATCATTCTGGACGAGGCCGATGAATGCCGCAAAAATCGCCGTGAATGCTCCTGTGATCGACACGGTCAGCAGGGCCGCCTGGCTCGCCGCAAACAGCGGGAACATGAGCGCCACCAGATAGACGCCCGCAGCGACCATCGTAGCGGCATGGATCAACGCAGATACCGGCGTCGGCCCCTCCATCGCATCCGGAAGCCAGGAATGGAGCGGGAACTGCCCAGATTTTCCGACTGCCCCAACAAAAATCAAGATCGCCGTCAGCGTGATCATCCGTGAAGACATATTTCCTGCAGAAACCGCGTGGAAAATGTCCTGAAAGTCAAAGCTGCCCGTTTTCCAAAAAAGAAGGATCATCCCGATCAGTAGACCGACATCCCCGATCCGCGTCATGATGAATGCTTTCTTGGCCGCTTGCTTTGCTTCTATTTTATAAAAATAAAACCCGATCAAGAGAAACGATCCCAGCCCGACAAGCTCCCAAAATACGTAGAGCTGAAGCAAATTCGGCGACAGGACGAGTCCGAGCATCGCAAATGTGAAAAACCCTAAATATCCATAGAAAATCGGGAAACGTTCATCCTTTTCCATGTATCCAATTGAATAAATCTGCACCATGAGACTGATTCCCGAAACGAGGACAAGCATCAAACAGTTCAGCGATGTCAGCTCATAGCCCATCGTCACATGCATATCCCCGATCGTCAGCCATTTCCATACATGGCGGACGCTTTCTTCATTTGATTGATTGGCTATTACTCCGATCGAGCAGAGGAGCGATAGGGCTGCAGCGGTGATCCCAATGTATGCAGCGCCTTTCCCTGCCCGTTTTTGGATAAATAAAATCAAGGCAAATGATAGAAGCGGAAAGATTGGTATGAGCCAAGCGGACTCATTCATTGCCTCTCAACCCCTTCGGCTGCTAGTTTTTTAGATTCGTATAATCACGGACATTGACACTTTTCATGCTTCGATAGAGGGACATTAAAATGGCCAGCCCCACCGCTGCTTCGGCCGCTGCCACCGCAATCGAGAACAGCGCGAAAATCTGGCCGTCGATCGCTGGGTACGGACCCATCCGGCTGAATGCCACCAAATTAAGGTTGACGGCATTCAGCATCAGCTCGATGCAGATCAAGACGATGACCGTGTTTCTTTTCGTTAACACCCCATACAAACCGATCGAAAATAACAAAAGGGCAACGGTTAAATAGCCTGATATCGGAACTGCCGTCATGATTCATTCGCTCCCCCTTCCTTTTTCGCCAGGACCACCGCGCCGACCAATGCTGCCAGCAGCAGGACCGATGCCAGTTCAAACGGGATGATCCAATGGCTGTAAAGCGCCTGGCCGATCAACTTCGTGTTGTCTCCTTTTAAGGCGCCAGCCGCACCGAAATCGAGGGGCTGGATGCCGATGAAAAGGATGACGGCAAAAAGGACCACACCCACTAGAACAAGCCCCTTTTTCCAAAGGCTTCTCCGCTTCGTTTCAGACCCGTCCATTTTGTTCGTCAGCATGATGCCGAACAGCATGATGATCGTGACGGCCCCCGAATAGATCAGGAGCTGGACGACGGCTATGAACTCGGCTGCGAGCATGAAATACAGCCCCGCGATGCTCACGAAGGTCAGCACAAGGGCCAATATCATATGAATGACCTTGGACAGCTGGATCATCAGCACCGCCCCGGATACAGCCATGAACGACAGGATCAGAAACATCCACCATTCCCCGGTCATACTTTATTCTCCTTCCTGACGCTCGTATCATTTTCATCGAGCCATACCTTATCTTTAAAAAGCTCATCACGGCTGTACTCAGCGAGCTCGAAATTATTCGTCATGACGATCGCTTCCGTCGGACAGACCTCCGTGCACAAGTCGCAAAGGATGCAAATTTCAAAATTGATATCATACGTGTCGATGACCTTCCCTTTTTTCTCCGGATCAGGGTTTGCCTTTCCCGTCAATGAAATACAGTCGGTCGGACAGATATTGGCGCATAAATTGCAGACAATGCACTTGTCCGGGTAAAATTTCTGGATGCCGCGGAACCGGTCAGGCAGCGGCAGCGGTTCATTCGGATAATCATACGTGACTTTTTCCTTCGTCAGGTTTTTCAGCGTGAATGCCAACCCTTTCGTCCAGCCAAGCATATCTTCCCTCCTCCTTTCTTCAGACAGATTATGAGATGGTTGATTTCCGCGGAAGGATGCTCGCTTTCCGAGGGGCGGGTGTTGAGCCTCCTCGCTGCGCTGCGGGGTCTCATCTTGTCCGCTGATCCCTCCGGAGTCTCGCACCTTCCGCTCCAATCAACATCAATTATGAAATCAATTACAAATGAAACAGCACCTTAATTACCGCAGTCAGCAAAATGTTGGCCATCGCAATCGGAAGCAGGACCTTCCAGCCGAATTCCATGAGCTGATCGGCGCGCAGCCGCGGGAACGTTACCCTGAACCAGATCATCGTAAATACGATGAGGCTGAACTTCAAGGCAAACCAAATCGGCCCGGGGATGAACGACAAGTGGTAAACGGGAGACCAACCACCTAGGAAAAGGACCGTCGTCAATGAGGCCATCGCGAAAAGATAAACGTACTCGGCGAGCATGAAAAATGCCCAGCGGAAGCCGGAGTATTCCACATGATAGCCTGCGACGAGCTCGGATTCCGCCTCCGGTAAATCAAACGGTGTCCTATTCAATTCCGCGATTGACGCAATGAAAAAGATGATGAACCCAATCGGCTGTATAAAAATGAACCAGACTGAATGCTGTGCACCGACGATGGTCTGCAAGTTCAAGCTGCCAGCCAATAGGACGACCCCGATGATGGACATCACGAGCGGCACTTCATAGGAAATCATCTGTGCAGCCGCCCGCATGCCGCCTAGAAGCGCATATTTGTTATTGGACGCCCACCCGGCAGTCAGAATCCCGATCGTCGTAAGCCCGGAGACCGCCACATAATAAAGGAGTCCTACTCCGATGTCGGCAAATTGAATCTGATCGGAAAACGGAATGACGGCCAGTACCATGAAGGCAGGTGCAAAGGCAATCACCGGTGCTAAAATGAACAGCGGCCGATCGGCAAGCTTCGGGATCGTATCCTCTTTGAGCAATAGTTTCAGAACATCCGCCACCGTTTGAAAAAGCCCCCATTTGCCTCCGACCTGGTTGGGGCCATGGCGAAGCTGCATAAAGCCCATCACCTTCCGCTCCGCTAGAATCGCATAGGTGACAAAACCAAGGACGACGAATAGCAGAATGGCTCCCATCAAAAACAGGTATAGAATATGGATGCTGCTCGGTGCCGCATGCAAGAGTTCCTGTACCATCAGCCATCCACCTCCCCTAGCACGATGTCGATTGCCCCCAGAATGGCGATGAGGTTCGCAATGTTTTGTCCTTTTAACAACTTAGGCAGAATTTGAAGATTATAAAAAGAAGGCCGCCTGAACTTCAGTCGATAAGGTTCTTTTTTTCCTTCACTGGCAATATAGCAGCCGATTTCTCCCCGCGGAGATTCGATCTTCACATACACTTCGCCTTTTGGCGGCTTAATGATCTTCGGCACCTTTGCCATGATCGGTCCATCTCCAGGAAATTGCGCGGCAGCTTGCTCAATGATTTTCAGCGACTCCTCGATCTCCTCCATCCTGCATTCATACCGAGCCAGGCAATCCCCTTCTTCACGCGTCACGACATGAAAGTCAAATCGATCGTAAATGCTGTAAGGTTCATCCCTGCGAAGATCACGATTGAGCCCCGTGCAGCGGATATTCGCTCCGCTCAGTGAGTATTGAATCGCTTCCTCCTGGCTGTAGACGCCCACTCCGCGAAGACGGTGAAGAAATATTTCGTTGCCCGTCACAAGCTGATGATATCCCTTCAGCTGCTCGCGCATATGCGGGACAAAAGCTTTCACCTTTTCAATCCAGCCATCGGGTGCATCCCATTTCACCCCTCCAACACGCATATAGTTGAAGGTCAGCCTCGCACCGGACAGCTCGGTCAATAGATTGATGATCATCTCGCGTTCCCGGAACGCATATAGAAAAGGACTGACCGCCCCGATATCCAGGAGATAGGTTCCCCACCAGACAAGATGGCTGGCCACCCTGCCAAGCTCCATCGCCAACAGACGCAAAAACTCCGCACGTTCAGGGAGCTCGATTCCCATCATCGTCTCGACGGCATGACAGATCACATAATTGTTCGTCATCGCCGACACGTAATCCATCCGATCGGTATACGGAATGATCTGCGTATATTGAAGATTCTCCGCGATTTTTTCCGTCCCCCGGTGCAGATAGCCGATGACCGGCGTGGCTTCCGTGATGATTTCCCCATCTATTTTCAAAACAAGCCGAAAAACCCCATGCGTACTTGGATGCTGCGGCCCGACATTCAAAATCATTTCTTCCGTCCGTATCACACGCTACACCTCCTCGTCATACGCCTCATAATCCTTCCGGAGCGGAAAGCCGACCCAATCCTCACCAAGAAAGATGCGATGCAAATTCGGATGCCCGTCAAACCGGATGCCCAATAAGTCATACACTTCGCATTCCGGCCATTCCGCCCCCTGAAAAATCGATGCAGCCGATGGCATTGCCGGTGCTTCCCGATCTAGCTTTACCTTGAGTGACACATCCTTCTTTTCTGCAAAACAGCTCAGCTGGACAAATACTTCCATATGCGTACCGAAGTCCGTCCCATGCAGTTCGCTCAAAAAAGTGAAGCCTTCCTCCTGCTTCAAAGCTAGCAAGACATCTATATATGAATCTATTTCGATAACCAACGTCGGAACGTCCTTGGACAGCCGATTGATATATGCTTCCTCAACGGCTTGCTTTCCGACTTTTTCAGAAACGATCTTTGTGTATCGATTCAGAAAAGGCTCGTTTGGGGATGGGCGTTCGGGTGCAGCAGCCTCTTCCATCTCCTTTTCCTTTCCTTTGCCGAGTGCCTTTGCTTTCGCCGCAGCAGCTGCCTTGGCTTTGGCGGCAGCAACAGCTTTAGCCTTTTCATCAGCTGTCGCATCCCCGCCTGATTCCCGTTTTTGCTTGGCCAGCGCGGCGGCTTTTGCTTTTGCCGCTGCAACGGCCTTTTTCTTGGCCAAATCCTCATCGGATAACTCGTCCGATACCGCTTCCTTCGCTTTTTTCCTGGCAAGCGCTGCTGCCTTTGCTTTTGCTGCTGCTTCGGCTTTCTGCTTCGCCAGATCGTCTGCGGATGGCACGGACTCTGCTGGTTCTGCGGCTTCCGCTTCTTTCGCTTTCTTCTTAGCTAGTGCGGCAGCTTTTGCTTTCGCCGCTGCTTCGGCTTTCTGCTTCGCCAGGTCGTCCGGGGATGGCTCGGACTCTGCTGGTTCTGCGGCTTCCGCTTCTTTCGCTTTCTTCTTGGCCAGCGCTGCTGCCTTTGCTTTTGCTGCTGCTTCGGCTTTCTGCTTGGCCAGGTCGTCTGCGGATGTCGTGGGCTCTTCTGGTTTCGACGATTCCGTTTGCTTTGCTTTTTTCTTAGCAAGCGCTTCTTCTCTCGCTTTCGCCGCGGCATCAGCTTTCTGCCTTTGTAGGTCTAGTTCTTGTTCAAGTGTCCAATGTTCATCCTCTAGAAATGCCGTTTTTACCAATTCATCACTCGCAGGATAATCAGCCTCTGTATCTGGCCACGAAGACGACTCTGCTTTGACCGGATTCGATGGCATCGGTCCCTTCACCGCATTTTCCTGTTTTTTTTCAAGCGCCAACTCCTTCTTCTTTTCCTCCAGGAGCTTTTTCGCTCTCTCCTTTGCTTTTCGTGCAGCCTGCTTTTTATAAGGGTTGCCTTTTTTGCGGCTCAACGCTACTTCACCCTCTTCCCGGTTTTGGCTTCGCAGCGGATTTTTTCTTGAAGCTTATTGATTCCATAAATCAATGCGGCGGGATTCGGCGGGCATCCTGGAATATACACATCAACGGGCACCACTTGGTCGACTCCATTGACAACCGAATAGGACTTTATGTAGGGTCCTCCTGCTGTGGCACACGATCCCATTGCGATCACCCATTTCGGCTCAGGCATTTGGTCGTACAGCCTCCGTACAATCGGGGCCATTTTTTTCGTCACGGTCCCGGACACGATCATGACATCCGAATGCCGAGGAGATGTCCTGAAAAATGAACCGAAACGATCGAGGTCATAGTGGGCAGAACCCGATCCCATCATTTCAATCGCACAGCAGGCCAAACCGAATGTCATCGGCCATAAGGAATTGCTCCGCGCCCATCCTTTCAGCTGCTCCAAGGAAGAAAAAAAGATATTCCGTTTCGCTTGTTCGACTTCTTGTCCCATTAAATCCACGTTAGCACCTTCTTTTTCCAAGCATATATAAGGCCAATGAACAACATCGCCACAAAAATCACGATTTCCACCAGCGAAAACAAGCCAAGCTCGTTGTAAGCCACTGCCCACGGATAAAGGAAAATCGTCTCCACATCAAAAATGACAAACAACAACGCAAACATATAATAACGGACATTGAATTGAACCCTTGAATCATGGAACGGCTCAATCCCGCTTTCATACGTCGTCTCCTTCGCTTCATCTCTCACCTTCGGCCTAAGCATCCGGCCAAGGGTCAACGCCACAATGGGTAACAGAATGCCAAGGATCAAAAACAATAACAGAATGATCGTGCTATTTTGATAGACATGCAACAGCTCCAAGGCTTCCCCTCCTTCTTTCACCAACACGCATATCCCATATATATGTACAAGAATTCCAAGCTATACATCGAGAGAGGATTTTTATTATAGAAAACTAGTAAAATCACCTAAAACTAGTACAAATTAAGAGAGCCCTGCACCTCTGGTGACAGGCACCGAAGGGCAGGGCTCTCTCGTGGATGCAAACATTTATTTGTCCAAGAGCTTTTTCTGATAAAACCTCTCTCCGTTTTTAATGAAAATGCCTTTTCGAGCAGAATTTCCATGCCTCTCCCCTTCAAAACAGACAAATTGACTGGTTTGCTAAGGTCATAGCGGATCGAATGATCGGTTGCAGGAGCTGATTCCATCACAAGTTGAGATTTCTTCATCACTATTGCGATTTTTTCCATCATTTTCATGAATTTCTCCATCAGAGTTGACGTTATTTCCATCACTTATCGGCATTTTTCCATCAACCCCTGCAACCCGACTGTTTATTCAGCCGGGCAGCTCTAACCAATAGGACGGGAGTGGCCATCGATGAACCAATTAATTTGTCCAAGAGCTTTTTCTGATAAAACCTCTCTCCGTTTTTAATAAAAATGCCTTTTCGAGCAGAATTTCCATGCCTCTCCCCTTCAAAACAGACAAATTGACTGGTTTACTAGGGTCATAGCGGATCGAATGATTGATTGCAGGAGCTGATTCCATCACAAATTGAGATTTCTTCATCACTTTTGCGATTTTTTCCATCATTTTCATGAATTTCTCCATCAGAGTTGACGTTATTTCCATCACTTATCGGCATTTTTCCATCAAAGTTGACGATATCTCCATCACTTATCGGCTTTTTTCCATCAAAGTTGACGATATCTCCATCACTTATCGGCTTTTTTCCATCAACCCCTGAAATAGCGTCCCACCAGTCACTGTCACAAAAAGGACGCCCGCCCCTCGGAAAGCAAGGACCATAGAGCGCAATTGAACTTTGCACACCCTTAGATGGATACCATTCACAATCCTTCCCTTCGAAATAGGCGGGCAGACAACCTGCATTTGGATTACCGCATTCATATACTGAACAAAACTATGTTTGGAAGAACCGGGATTCTTGCCACTTTGAGGAGGAGGTCCTTAAAATGAATAAATACCAGAGATTAATATCCGTTTTGGAAGCTTTAGTCGGCGCAGAAATCGGCGTTTATTTAATTGCCAGGAACTTGATAACAGGAACATTAAAGAAAATCAGCGGAGAATTTTTAGAAGTTGAGTTATGCGAACATCAAATTCTGCAGTTTGAATTAAGAGACTTGGTGGCATTTTCTTTTGATAAAACAGAATCGATAGAGATAATCAAAGATGTTCCACGTGTGCAATGGGTTTCTGCTGAAGCCCAGCAAAAGACCTTTTACGGCATCCTAGGCGGAATATGGGATGAGTATGTCATGCTCGACCATGGTGATAAAATCATTTTAGTCAACAGACTCTATTTTGCACCCGTCATCCGCGGAGGTGATTCCGTAAGGATCGGAATGGAGCAGCAACAGGCGGAAGAACAAAAATTGTTTGCCTCCAATAGACATGCTGCCGAAATCAAAAATGAACAAACGCAGGAAGCTGCACCAACCGAAGAAGACAATGTGGAAATCATTGAAATTGACGAATTTGAAGATCAAGAAGACTCGGAAGAAATCCCGATCGAAGTACATGAAACTTTTACAGTGCAAGATGAAGATTCATTAGATGACGAGCCAGAACTTGAGATGGAAGAAGACGAATTCGAAGATGAAGAAACAATTGAGATTGATCTGAGTTCAAGTTCTGATGTAGGACTCGAATCAACCGAGCCGGAAGCTGAAGACGAGGAAGAAGAATCGCTGGATGGCCAGCCTCTTTTTGAGGAGGAAAATGAAGCTCAGGAAGAAATGGGAATTGAAGAAGAGCAACCCGAGGATGCGGTCATACAAGTGGAGCTCCAGCAAAATGATGTACCCGGGATCACCGATGCTACCGATCACGAGGACTTAGAGGAAGAAGCGTCCGAAGAAGAACTCATGGATGATGAAGAGTTCCTTGAAACGATGGAAAGTGTTATTTCTGAATTTATACAAGAATTGGATTCTCTTGATTTTGATGAGGAAATGGACTTTGTGGTAGATGAAGATGCCACCGAGGATGAAGCCGGGATTGATGAGGAGTTCATCGAAGCGGTAGAAGCAGTGAAAGTTGAAGATATCGAAGAAGCTGTAGTCGAGGCCGAGCTTGTTGAGGAAACGGCCGTAGAAACCGAGGAAGTCGAGACTATCATGGAACAAAACGATGCAGGATCCCCCACTCCTGATGCATATGAGGAGGATTTGGTGGAAGCTGAGGAACCGATC
>NZ_RCVZ01000034.1 GCF_003668575.1 Falsibacillus albus
TTGGAAAGTTAGTTACAACAAAAAAGCTTGTAGAGAAGAAATACCTCTTTCTCTACAAGCTGACTATAACTGATGTTATAGTCCTCCCTATATTGCTGATTAAGAGCCTGGTACTATTGCTAATGCTCCAGATCCTTGAAGAGAAATCTTCCAGGTTGTTAAATCATCATATGGTGCATCCATACTCATATCGGTTATAGTACAATTTCCTTGATATTGAGTGCCTGAAGGAAATTCAAGATATACGTCTACATTCTCAGAGTTTACAAATGCTGTTTCAAGAGTAGTATAAGCTGCATCACTTTCAACATAAGCACCATCTGCATCAATACTCCACTCTTTGAACCCTTGTAGATTCTCTTTCCAGAATCCAGCTGTATCCTTTGAAGTTCCATCAATAGAATCTGCTGACCTTTTCAAACTTGCATTTCTTTGACCAGCTAATACAGCACCGGTTCCAGCTTGTACGATATAAAGCTTTACGTTCATACCTGTAATTTTTCCGCTCATTTATATTACCTCTTTCGATTTGGTTTGAAATAAAAAAAGAGAACCGAATGAACGGCTCTCAGTTTGTGAACAATTTCACAAGATTAGTTATAGTTAAGCAGTTACTGTTAACTTAGCGATTGCAGCATGATTCGTAACTGCTCCGTCCATATAACCGTCAAGAACTAGCAATTGGCTACCACGAAGAGCTTGCTGTCCATCAATGATTTGACGAAGATTCATTTCTTGTTTTACCAAGATAGAATAAGCTTGACCTAAGTTAGCAAATACAACTGGAACTTGTCCAACAGTATCTCCAGCATCAAGAGCTTCAGTAACAAATACTGGGCGATTGAATAATGTATATGTTGGTTTACCGTTTACTACCGCATTTTGCATATAGTAATGACCCATAGCATCTTTCAACTTTACTGCTTTGTTGAAGAATGAACGAGACATATAAAACGCAGCTCCATCTAAGAATGTTGGATGAAGAGAAGTATATACATCCATGAAGCTATCCATATCAAGTTCTGTTGCAAGAGAATACTCTGTTTCATTAACTGCTGTTTCTAGCATGATTCCAGAGAATTCATTAGCTCCATCTCCTTTGAAGATTGCTTGTTCTGCAACCTTAGCAACACGACGACCAAGTAAATCATTTACGTAGGAAACGATATCAACTGCTGAGTCATTGATCAGTTGATTAGATAAACTAGCTGCTGCTCCTAAACGTTTTTGCTTAAGTTCAACGTTAGTAAAGTTGATTGCTTCTTCAAGAATATCTTCTCCTTCTCCAAAGAAACCACCAGATACCGCATCATTTTCTTTAGCAACTTTTAAACTACCATTATTAGAAGGAAGTTTACGCGCTTGTTTGAAAGCAGGAGATACTTCTTCCATTTTCTTGATAATTTCATTTTGAACGTTTTCTGGAATAACCGCAGTTCCATTCGCTGTTGTAGATAAAGTTCGTAGCTCCGTTTCAAAACCTGTAACAGAACGTTTTTCCATTTTCATTTCTTTTGCCATTTTAACATTACCTCTTTCTTCTTGTTTTTGTAATCTTTCAAGTTCATTGATCATCTTTTCAGCTCGATCAGATTCTTTTTGAAGACGCTTTTCAGTATCTTCAGTCAAGTTGTAGCCACGAACTGATCGAACCATTTCAATAGCTGATAAGAGTTCATCAATATCTTTTTGAAGCTTTTCAATCTTTTGCTTGTTTCCCATTTGAAGAATTCACCTCCGGTTGATTTGGTTGAGGACCAAGGTTCAGATAAACCATTTGGCCATCTTCATATTTCATGACATTTCCAATTGAAAGAAGTCTGAAGTCTTTTTGTTCTTTTGGTAGATCCAATCGATAAGCTGCTTGATTGAAAGTTAATAGTCCTTTGTTGAACGCTTCAGCAGTAGCCTTTAATTTTTGTTCTTCAGTCGTACGCAGAATTTCTGAAGTATCGAATCTGAAGTTGTAACCAATCTGTCGTTCAATGTCATCAAGAAGATCTTTATCGAGAGCTCTTTCAATAGCAGTCAAGATAGGACCAAGAGTTGATTGAAGATATTGAACTCCATTCTGTTCCAAGCTGTTGTATTTGTTAGCTGAAGCAGAAATCATGGATTCTGGAATATTAAACAATCTTGCTATTTCAGAAATAACTTGTTTGTTTGATTCAGTAAGTTGAAGTTCATCAGGCTTTAGTGATAAAGGCTTGTAATCAAGACCTTCTTCAAGAATTAATGTACGACCAGCTTTTTTAGCTCCGCCGTATAGGTTTTCAAATGAAGTTCTAAGACGATCGATTGCTCTTTCCGTTAGCCTTGAAGTAGCTTGCAATATACCAACTGGAACTGCAGCATTTGAAAGCAAAGATGAAGAGTAATCAATTTGACCAGATGCTTGAGTCAAAATTTTTCCTCCATCAATCAAAACTCCGTTGCTTGAACCATCAATCATAAAAACTTCATCTTCAGAAAAAGTAACTGTCTCATATCCGTAGTAAACAAACTTACGTTCAGATACTGTAACGCTGTCTTCTGTAAAGTATTTAACTTCAACCTTTTTTGCAGGCAGATGATAAAGCTCAGTTCCTTTTCTATAGATAAATGATCTTCCATGTAACAAGAAATCTTGAACGATTTTCTTTTTCATTGATTGACCTGTGTCATTTCTGTTTGAAATGGAATTTAACGTACTAATTCTTGTATCCGTGATCTTTTTTATTTCGTCATCAGAAGTCTGCTGATACAAATAAATAGGAAGCATTGAAATTGAGTTTGAAATCAAATCAACAGCAGCCTTTACAGCAGGAATTTGAAGAGCTTCTTCTTCTGTAATCATTGCTGGCGGACGACTAGAAAAAATTGCAGTAGAAAAATAATCATGCTCAGATTGTTTTTTAGAACGATTCCATATAGATGGATTTGCCATTGTAATCCTCCTTAGTTAGATTTATTTCATTGCAGAAAACTGCAATTGAAGTTCAAAAAAAATAGACATCCGATATTCGGATGCCCGTTTTCATTACATACAACTTTCAAATCCTGCACCAGTTAAGACAATTCATTACGAGGATTGGTGTTAGACCAGTAGTTCTAGACCAACAAATGAACGCTCTTGCCGTTCTTGAAAACTTTTGATATTGAATTAGAACATAAGAAAAGCTTTAAAGTAAAAAAAGATGATGCGAAGCAAATAAATTCGGTTGACCAAACCGTATTTTGATGCAGATTATGATAGTACCTCGAAGGGTACGAATATGTATGAAAAAGGAGCCAAGCTATGATTAGCCTGACTCCCGTCTCAACTACTAGAGACTTCATATGTCGTAAAAATTAAAAGGAGTGTGCTGATATGACAGTCAGCATTATGTTATCGGCCATGCGAACCGATACGAAAATTTAATAGGAGTGTCAAGTACTTCTACAGACTTTAAACAGATTTAAGTTTAGGAGGAACTTAAATGAACAATGGATGATGTCCTATTTAAAGTCTGATAAAGCACTTGACTGTTCATGAATCTAAAATCATAGAAAAACTTGATGAAGAAGAAGAAAGAGGTAAGAAATTGAATTAAACTTACCTCTCTATAATTTTATATATACAAATGATGGATAATGTACGTAATATTGCATATTTCTGCAATATTATTTCTTAGAACTTACTAGTCACATTCGTACGTTTTTCTTTCATTTGTTTCCATTTTTCTTTGATTCTTTTTACTTCTTCTGAATCTTCATGAGGAATTGCTTTTACTTTTATATACTGAACTTTTTCTTTTCTAATTGGTTTTATATGAATCTTTTGACCGAAGCCATGTATTCTTTCAGGACGACTAATTTGTACATACATATCAATTCACCTGCTCTTGAGATTTCATTACTTTCTTATAGAACTTTCCCATTTCATTCAGAACTACCAAATAATCTTTTTTATTTTCATCAGAATCATTATCATAGATCGCTTTTAGACAATTAGATTCTTCGACAACAAGTCCATGTTCAAAGATTCTATCCTTTAATCTCAATTGATCACTAGAACAATTTTCTGCTAGTTCCCATACGATATTTTGCTGCTTTTTAATTTGTTGATCCAGTGTAAGTTTAGCCATGATTAGTAACCTCCAATTAATTTAATTAATTGATTTATATCTGATGAATTAAATATGTAAACGACATTATTAAAACTTTTTCAAAAAAATTCATTTGATCAGTTATCAATTGTGATAAAAACGAAGTGAAACGTAGTTTTTATCGCAATATATATATTTTATTATTTATTATTTAATTATTTAGTGTATCAGTTTGGAACATTTGGAGCCTTTTTGAAATATCAGAATGGAGCGAAATGAACCATTTTGATACTTGATAAAATATAAAAAAATAGAGCTAAGAAACTAGTTCTTAGCGCATATTATAATCTTTTAAGATTTCATATTCAGTTGTGAGTTCTTTCAGATTATTACCTTTGTCAGTAATCTTTATCCAACCTTTTTCAACCAAGGAATCGATAGATTTAGTAAGGTAATTCAAATTTTTGACTCCACTATAATGAGAAATATTATTTCGACCTATACGAATTCGTTTTATTTTTTTTTGCTTGTAAATTGTTGAGTTCTTTGTAAAGCCAAATAGAACAAGAAAAACTCGAATTTCATTTGTTTCAAGATCAAGTAATTCATCAATCTCAAATTCGTATAAGAACGAAAAGTTTATCATGTCATATGGAAATTGAACTACGAAACTTTCATTTGCTGAATAATCGGCTGGAATGAAATCAATTGATAAATGATTTTCCATGCATTCATCAATCATTTTATAAACTGTTGAACGAGCAACCTTTCTGCTTGTATTACTTGCTTCAGATAACTGTTTGATAGTAAATATTGAACGTCTATTTCCATTCATAAGTTTTAACATTCCTAATACAACTTTACTGTCATAATTTTTTACTAACGCTTTTCCATAATAGAATTTATAGTCATTAATGTATGTTGTCATACCTGAATTCCTCCGTTTCATATTTCACTTACATATGCATTCTATCTGCTAAATGAGATACGTAAATCAAACGGAGCAAACTTAATTATAAAATATTGATTTTATAATTACTTGAGAGTACATCGTTATTTTCATGTCACGCTTTATAGTTACTCAAATCGACGAAATTAAACGCTATAGCACCACATGACTGTATACGGCTGTATGAGGTCTTCGTGTAATAACCTTTCACATGAATGTTTTCTGTATATATTCTTCATTTCTGTATAGATATACAGTTTATAAATCTTTACAATAAAAAAAGACCGAGCATTCAGCTCGATCTAATTCAAATTCAATTCCATTCACCAAATCCAGTTAAATTATCAGAATATCTAATATCATCATTGAGGAATCTTCTAATTTCTGAAGACTCACGTTCTTCCATTCGCTTTCTTGCTTCTTCTTTCTTAAGACGTTCCTCCCTTTGTTTTTCTTCCCAACAATTTACTTCGGCAATTTTTATTATTGGTTTGTTATTTACAATCTCTTTTTTAAATAAACGCTTTACCATTGTTCTAGAGGTGTACCAATTTTTATCAGTAGGCTTTTTATATTTTACAAATTTATTGAGTCGATAAGTTAGAGCTATAAAGTCAGCAACACTGCTAACTTCTGCTTCGTAAACAAATTCGAACTCGTCTAATAAATGGTTATACTCGTAATTATTATACCGTGATTTTCCGAAAGCTTTATAAATTGAGATTTGAATTGTTTGTGTGCTTTTCATTTTAAACAACCTCCATAAGTTTGTTTTCATTTTATGCAGGCTTTGTATCATTGAAAATGAAAGTGTAAAGCAGAACTAGAAAAACTTTTAATAATTTTCTTCAAGCTCAACCTTCTTGTCTGACTTATTGTAGTACAAATCATACATTTCATTCAAAAGTAGCCATCTTTGACCGTTTTCCATCTTATTACTAATGATCTTCAGAACTTCATCTGCAGTAAACTTCTTATTATCTTCCATTCAGCTACCTCCGAATTATTGATTGCTGTAATCAACATCCAGCTTTTCAAGAATAGTAGCTGCTTTTGAAAGAAGATCTGGATCCTTTTTATCAACAGCTTCTTGAGTAGTTTTCAAAGCTTCTTTAAGAGTAGATCTAATTTTGCTGTCTGCATTTTTCTCGACAGACATTTTGATTGCCCCTTCTTCATAAGAAAGAACAGTGTCTAAATTTTCTTTGTTGTTGTCAAAGTCCGAAGGCTGAGTGATATCTTTCGCTATTGCAACCAAGAAAATAGCTGAGTTGTGTATTCCATCGTACAAAATTCCATTATCAGCTGTAAGATCTTCTTGACTGGCTCCGTGTAGAACTGGTTGATGACTTACTGGATTAGATTCAGCTTTCACATTAGAATCTTTATGAAAACCAAACCAAGCTGTTGTTGCAATACCTACTACCAATACTGATGTTAAAAGTTTTTTCATTTTATTACCTCCTAGAGTTTCATGGTAACAAACATGGAAAATATGTCAAGATTTAGGAATCTATCCAAGTAATAAACGATGGAACTATTCCTTCATTTTTACTGTTTGATAAAATTGCTCCTCGTTTCAGCTTGTGCTTATATAAAGCATTTTCGAGACATGCCTTAAAATATTTGCCAAAGTTCTGAACAGTGGGGTTTGCTTCAACTTCAGATAAGACACGTAGGCACAGTTCTTTACTCATTCCTTTTAATCGATATTCATTTGTCAATTTGTTAATTATTTCATCTTTGTTACCTGGTTCCTTGTTAACAAAATTATTCTTTATAGGTTTATTTAAAGGTATTTTTATTGTTTTGTTTATAGTTATATTATGTTGCTCTACCGCCTGCTCTTCTAGGTGCTCATGACGGTGCTCATACGGCTGTTCATGAGATTTTGGAACCTCAACCTCTACAATATAAATATTTGCAGACTGTTGATTATTTTTTCTCTTAGCTCCATTTATAGAAATAACTCCAATTTTGGATAGAAGGGCAAAGAATCTCCTAGCTGATGAAAGGCTTACTTTCATCTTGAATCTCTCTTCGAACATTTTAATGAAATTCTGATGAGTCACTGAAAACACTCCGTTAGCTTTTACTGCTAAATCTGAAATTAAGTATGTCATTCTGATTTGCAAGTCTGTAAGCTCCCAGCGGTCTTTTACTGATTCAACAAAATAGTCTTTATTGTATGTACCTTTACTGTACTTCACTAGATGCTCTGGTTTTGCATTGACCAACATATTTCTTCCTCCTTGAAATGCAAGGAAAGTAGTCATATAATAGATATGACAGTTCCTTGTGAATTGTTGAGAGACCTTGTCCTAGAGTTCCAGCTCTATAATGGATAAGGTTTTTATTTATATATATATTTTAACACTTTAAAGCATAAACGTAAAATATAAGTTGGTAATTTTACCCTAAATTTTCAATCCTTTTAACGCTCCATGCAATCTGTGTTTTTGTTCTAAATCCTGCCCCCATAAGTTTACGTAACGCTTTGTTACTGTTATATCTGTATGACCAAGTAAATGCATGAGAGAAAATGCATCAACACCTGAAACAACCATCCTTTTGGCCATTGTATGCCTAAATGTTTGTGGGCTAACTCTCTTACCTATCTTTGCTAACTTTCCATACTTAGTAAATCGTGTTTGAATGCTATGACGATTTAACTCTTTGTTGTCCTGGCTTACGAATAATTTCTTGGTGTCAAGTTCACCTCTGATCTTTATATATCTGTCTAACTGTTCCTGTGTAGTCTCAGACAAGTAAACAGTTCTTTCAAACAGATTCTTTGTCATTCGAATGATTATCTTATTTCCTCTAATATCTTCAACTTTAATACCAACTAGTTCCGACAATCTAACTCCAGTATCGAGAAAGACAAGAATGATTACCTCATCTCTAAAAGAAATAAACGTCTTTTCTTTTCTAATTGTACGAATTAATAATTCAATCTCCTGATCGCCTAATGTTTCGATAGTCTTTTGTCTATCTCTCAATAATTTGATGTTCTTCATTGGATTATTATCTATTAGTTTGTTTTTACTTAAATAATTATAATATGCTCTAAGAGCTCGCAAGCGTGTATTAATTGTAGTTACTTTCATTTGATCCTTACTTTTAAGTATTAAATTTTCTATGTCGCATTCATTACATTCTATAAGCTGCTTATTAATAATTCTCTTTGCGCCATGGAATTCATTTCTGTAATAACCTATTGTGGCTGGCCTTAAGTTTCTTAAATAACAGTCTTTAAAGAACTTTTCAAGTGCTTCTTCTTCAGTAATCCCCCTCTTAATAATTTTTAACTCTGCTTCTGTTAATGCTCCACGTCTTCCCATATCGGCCTCCTACGCACACGATTCGACGCACACGATTTTGGGTTTTTTATGTCGTGTTAAAAAAGACAAAGAAAAAAGGCTCCAACATATAGTTGGAACCTTGATTCTAAAGCATTGTTTGATACCGGTGGCCGGGGTCGAACCGGCACTCCCGAAGGAACACGATTTTGAGTCGTGCGCGTCTGCCAATTCCGCCACACCGGCATGATGCATCAGAGATATAATCTCTCTGACCGACAAATATTATTTTAGCATAAAAACATGTACATGAAAAGACATTTATATTGTTTTGCGGCTAATTATTATTGGCATTTATCTTTGAATCATTTTAACAGATTGACCTAATGTTTTTTATGCAATAATAAGCTTGCTGGAATCACTCTTCTCGTTTGATTCACTTAATGGATACGTGCAGCATTTGCAGTGTGAGTTCAGCTGGCATTTAAGAGAAAAAGCGTCCTCTACTTTAGATTGGCTTAAGGTTGCCAGCTCTGAGCTGCAGATCTAAAAAAGTGAGAAACACATCCTCCAGCCTAAATCAACATTGCTCACGAATGTAACCACAGACTTTACGAAAAAACCAACAAAAAAACTCCATCAATCTGATGGAGTTTTTTCGATAAGGCTTGGCAAAACCTTATGATTGATACCGGTGGCCGGGGTCGAACCGGCACTCCCGAAGGAACACGATTTTGAGTCGTGCGCGTCTGCCAATTCCGCCACACCGGCATAATATATTTTTGGAGGCGCCAACCGGATTTGAACCGGTGATAAAGGTTTTGCAGACCTCTGCCTTACCACTTGGCTATGGCGCCGTGTAGTTGGAGCGGAAGACGGGATTCGAACCCGCGACCCCCACCTTGGCAAGGTGGTGTTCTACCACTGAACTACTTCCGCAAGCTGGGCTAGCTGGATTCGAACCAACGCATGTCGCAGTCAAAGTGCGATGCCTTACCGCTTGGCTATAGCCCAATAATAATATATTCGTTCAGTTGCACTTATGTGCCTGTATTAAAAAAATGGGGCGATTGATGGGAATCGAACCCACGAGTGTCGGAGCCACAATCCGATGCGTTAACCACTTCGCCACAACCGCCATAGTTTAAATTTTAATTGGCAGGGGCAGTAGGAATCGAACCCACACTGGAGGTTTTGGAGACCTCTGTTCTACCGTTAAACTATGCCCCTATAATGTTTTAATATAAATGGTGGAGGGGGACGGATTCGAACCGCCGAACCCTGAGGGAGCGGATTTACAGTCCGCCGCGTTTAGCCACTTCGCTACCCCTCCAAAACCATCTGGTGCCGGCAAGAGGACTTGAACCCCCAACCTACTGATTACAAGTCAGTTGCTCTACCAGTTGAGCTACACCGGCAATTTAAGGATGTTTTGTCTTTTGGAAAAATGGTGGCTTGGGACGGAATCGAACCGCCGACACATGGATTTTCAGTCCATTGCTCTACCGACTGAGCTACCAAGCCATTTGGTTACGGTTTACGCTAGGCGGCGAATTTCTTTGTCAGCTGCACTCACTCAAGTCCTCACATGCGTTTAGCACGCTCCGGCTTTCGTTCATTTGCTACCTCGAACTTCTTGCCTATCCTAAACCTTTTATTCTAAAAATGTTATCACTTCTTTAAAAGTGGCGGTCTGGACGGGACTCGAACCCGCGACCTCCTGCGTGACAGGCAGGCATTCTAACCAACTGAACTACCAGACCAATGTTTTTTTGCTTTAGCAAAATAATTTTCATTAATTGCTTCAGCAATATATTTCAATATTCTGCGATAGCTTATTTGCTATCATTGAAAATTGATTGCGGGGACAGGATTTGAACCTGCGACCTTCGGGTTATGAGCCCGACGAGCTACCAGACTGCTCCACCCCGCGACGATGATATGGTGGAGGATGACGGGATCGAACCGCCGACCCCCTGCTTGTAAGGCAGGTGCTCTCCCAGCTGAGCTAATCCTCCGATATGTATATAGGGTATCTTTACTCCCGTAAAAACTTGGTGACCCGTACGGGATTCGAACCCGTGTTACCGCCGTGAAAGGGCGGTGTCTTAACCGCTTGACCAACGGGCCAATAATAAGTACTTAATGGCGGAGAGCAAGGGATTCGAACCCTTGAGACAGCGTTGACCGTCTACACGATTTCCAATCGTGCTCCTTCGACCTCTCGGACAGCTCTCCTTATTAATGGCTCCGCAGGCAGGATTCGAACCTGCGACCGATCGGTTAACAGCCGATAGCTCTACCACTGAGCTACTGCGGAATCATATAAGCCCGGCGACGTCCTACTCTTGCAGGGGGAGAACCCCCAACTACCATTGGCGCTGAAGAGCTTAACTGCCGTGTTCGGTATGGGAACGGGTGTGACCTCTTCGCCGTAATCACCGGACCTCTTAAGGACAAGTACTATTATATACTGATATGTACCAATATTTCAAGAGAAAATTTCAAAAAAATTATTCTCTGAAAACTAGATAAAGTTGAAGTAACAATAAACGAGATCGCTTTGTATCTTTGGTTAAGTCCTCGATCGATTAGTATCCGTCAGCTGCAC
>NZ_RCVZ01000035.1 GCF_003668575.1 Falsibacillus albus
CCAGAAAAAAGACAAATTAATCCCTAACCCTGTCACTACTGCGATCCTCTCCAATTCCGCCATGCTACTCAACAGCATAAAAAATATGTTTATTTCTGAAAAAACACTTTGACATGACGAACCGCTCCGTTGTATGATATTGGAAATTAATTGAATAATCCATTCGATGACGAGAAGAGTAAGCTGCAATCCCTGTCTAAGAGAGTCGCCGGCTGCTGAAAAGGCGATGTCAAATTAAAGCTGAAAATCATCTCCGAGAAGTTTTTCTGAACATGCTTGATGTAGGTTGAACCGGCAGTACGCCGTTATCCAAATGTGAACCAAGAGCCGTGAAGAAAATCACGGAATATGGGTGGTACCGCGGATCCAATCCGTCCCTATTTTGCGACAGGGGCGGATTTTTTATTTTAGAGGCAATGTTCAAGCTTGGTGTTGATATATTGCCCGATTCCAGCTGTTGATTGGAGTGCAAGTCGAAGACTCCGGCGGGAAAAGCGGAGTCAGGGAGACCCCGGAGGCGATAGCCGAGGAGGCTCCCGAACCGCCCGCGGAAAGCGAAGGCTTGCACGGAAATCAACAGCGGGGTTTAACAGAGTCATTTTTGAAAATAGCATGCGACCTAAGCACAAATAACCGACAAGAGGTGAAACCAATGAAAAACGTCAACACGAAAGAGGCAGCGTTAGAGCGTGAAAATCGAGTCAAAGAGTTTTGGAAGCAAGAAAATGTCTTCAACCGCTCGATTGAAAACCGCAGCGGTGCAGAAACATTCGTCTTCTACGAAGGCCCTCCGACAGCAAATGGGCTGCCGCACGCTGGCCACGTCCTGGGCCGTGTCATCAAGGACTTTGTTGCCCGCTATAAAACGATGAAGGGATATCAAGTTTTCCGAAAAGGGGGCTGGGATACGCATGGTCTCCCCGTCGAGCTTGAGGTTGAAAAACAGCTCGGCATCTCGGGGAAACAGGAAATCGAGGAATACGGTGTCGAGAAGTTCATCGAGGAATGTAAGAAAAGTGTATTCAACTATGAGAAACAGTGGCGCGAATTTACTGAATCCATCGGCTATTGGCTCGACATGGATCATCCGTATGTGACGCTTGAAAATAACTATATCGAAAGTGTCTGGTACATCCTGAGTGACTTCCATCGCCGGGGATTGCTGTATAAAGGCCATCGTGTCACGCCTTATTGCCCGAGCTGCCAAACGACGCTGAGCTCACATGAAGTCGCACAGGGCTATAAGGATGTGAAGGATCTTTCCGCAACGGTAAAATTTAAATTAGTCGATAAAGAAAATGAATATTTCTTAGGCTGGACTACCACCCCGTGGACCCTTCCTGCCAATATCGCGCTCGCCGTCCATCCTGAACTCACGTATGTCCGGGCAAAGAAAGACGATGAGATATTCATTGTCGCCGAAGCACTGGCAGAAAAGAATCTAGGGGAAGATTTTGAAGTTCTTTCTTCACATAAAGGGAGTGAATTCAAAGATGCTGCCTACCAGCCGACATTCGAATTTGTAAAACCTGAAAGGGGTCATTTTGTCGTCGAAGCGGATTTCGTCAACGCGGCAAGCGGAACGGGGATCGTCCATATCGCACCGGCATACGGGGAAGATGACTATAACTTAGTGAAGGAGCATAATCTGTCCTTTTTCAACGTGGTCGATGGGCAGGGGCGTTATACCGAAGATGTGCATCCTTTCGCCGGGCGTTTCGTGAAGGACTGTGACGTGGATATCGTGAAATACTTGGCGAATGAAGGTCTCCTTTTTCATAAAGAAAAATATGAGCACAGCTATCCGCACTGCTGGCGCTGTGATTCACCGCTCCTTTACTACGCCATCGAAAGCTGGTTCATCAAGACGACGCAATTAAAAGATCAATTTCTTCATAACAATCAGGAAATCGAATGGTATCCATCCCATATTAAAGACGGTCGGTTCGGGAACTTCCTAGAAAACATTGTCGATTGGAATATCGGGCGCAGCCGCTACTGGGGGACTCCGCTACCTGTATGGGTCTGCGATTCATGCTCACATGAGTACGCCCCGAACAGTATAGCTGATCTGAAGGAAAAAGCGATCGGTGACATCGATGAAATCGAGCTTCATAAACCATTTGTGGACCGTGTTCAACTAACATGCGAAACGTGTGGAGGCACGATGAATAGGGTGCCGGAAGTGATCGACGTTTGGTTCGACAGCGGGTCCATGCCGTTTGCCCAGCACCACTACCCGTTTGAAAATAAAGCGCAATTTGAAAAACAGTTTCCGGCTGATGTCATCTGTGAAGGCATTGACCAGACGCGCGGCTGGTTCTACAGTTTGCTCGCGGTTTCTACTCTTTTTACAGGAAAGTCTCCTTACAAACGTGTCCTATCGACCGGTCATATCCTGGATGAAGAGGGCAGGAAAATGTCGAAAAGCAAGGGCAATGCCCTGAATCCGATGGACCTTGTGCGCGACTTTGGTGCTGATGCCTTCCGCTGGGCGCTCCTTGCCGACAGTGCCCCGTGGAATAATAAACGATTTTCCGGACGTGTCGTGATTGAGGCTAAATCAAAAGTCATCGATACGCTTGTCAATACGCATGGCTTTTATACGCTATATGCCAACATCGACGGCTATCAGTTCAACGAAGAAGATACGGGCGAAAAAACGTTGCTTGATCGCTGGGTTCTTGCCCGTTTAAACAGTGTGACGACAGCGGTGACCGAGGCTTTGGATGACTATGACTTTTTAAAAGCAGCGAAGGCCCTTGAAAAATATGTGGATGAAATCAGCAACTGGTACATCCGCCGTTCCCGCGACCGCTTTTGGAAAGAGGGCATGACCGAAGGCAAAAAGGCAGCCTACCATACCCTCCACCAAGTGCTGGTGCGGACGAGTCTGCTCATGGCGCCTTTCATCCCGTTCTTGGCAGAAGACATCCATGTCAATTTAACCGGAAAGAGTGTCCACTTGGCTGACTTCCCTAATGTGAATCCGGATGAAATGGATCCGCAATTGGAGGCGGAAATGGACGCGGTCCTTCAAGTGGTGGAGCTTGCCCGCGGTGTCCGCAATTCCGAGTCGATCAAAACAAAGCAGCCCCTTTCTGAATTGGTCGTCATTCCGGTCGATCAGAAAAAAGGAGAGGCGCTTGCCAAGTACAGCAGTATCATCCAGGACGAGATCAATGTGAAAAAATTGACGGTGAAACAATCTTCAGAGGACTTTGTCCGTTATGAAATCAAGCTCAACTTCCGGGCAGCCGGACCTGTTCTTGGAAAGGAAGTCGGTACGGTCAAAGCATATCTCGAGCAATTATCCGATCAAGAAGCGGCAGCAGTCGTCCAGGAACAAAAAGTTATCGTTCCTGCCGCTCAAGGTCCGATAGAAGTCCCATTCGATCTTCTTCAGGTGGAACAGATTGCAGATGCCGGTCTATCCATGGGCTCCAATCAAGACTTCCATGTTGTCTTGGATACCACAATCACAGAAGAACTTCGCCTCGAAGGACTTGCGAGGGAAATCATCCGCGTCATCCAGGAAGAACGAAAGCAGCAGGACCTGCCGATCGACCTGCGCGTTGACCTCACCCTCAATGGGGACGAAGACGTCAAAAAAGCAATTGAACAAAACGAAAACATCATCCGTGAAAACGTCCTCGTGAACAACCTGCAAGTAGGGGAAGCAAAAGAAATGAAAGAGGTTCACTTCGGGAGCAATGTAGTGAAAGTGGCGATTGAAAAATAATTTGCTTACTAGGGGTCAGCCCCCCGCCAAAGTGCAGCGGGGCTGTCTCTTTTTTTGTGCCCAAATCGAGGTCATAGGGATGAAAAAGGGAACGAGTGTGAGTCTCTCGTGCCTAAACAAGAGTCGCAAGAATGAATAAGGGAACGCGAAGTCTCCGCTCGTGCCCAAATCGGGCGATCAAAGGCGGAAAAGGGAACGAGAACGGCTGTCCCGTGCCCAAATCGCGGGTT
>NZ_RCVZ01000036.1 GCF_003668575.1 Falsibacillus albus
TAGAAAGGGCGCACGGTGAATGCCTTGGCACTAGGAGCCGATGAAGGACGGGACTAACACCGATATGCTTCGGGGAGCTGTAAGTAAGCTTTGATCCGGAGATTTCCGAATGGGGGAACCCACTGTTCGTAATGGAACAGGATCCTTACCTGAATACATAGGGTATGGAAGGCAGA
This sequence comes from Falsibacillus albus, assembly GCF_003668575.1. Classification (NCBI taxonomy): domain Bacteria; kingdom Bacillati; phylum Bacillota; class Bacilli; order Caryophanales; family Bacillaceae; genus Falsibacillus; species Falsibacillus albus. Next base: position 177 of record NZ_RCVZ01000036.1, read on the forward strand.
CCCGGGGAACTGAAACATCTTAGTACCCGGAGGAAGAGAAAGCAAACGCGATTCCCTGAGTAGCGGCGAGCGAAACGGGATTAGCCCAAACCAAGAGGCTTGCCTCTTGGGGTTGTAGGACACTCTACACGGAGTTACAAAGGAACGAAGTAAACGAAGAGATCTGGAAAGGTCCATCAGAGAAGGTAAAAATCCTGTAGTTGAAACTTCGTTCCCTCCAGAGTGGATCCTGAGTACGGCGGGACACGTGAAATCCCGTCGGAAGCTGGGAGGACCATCTCCCAAGGCTAAATACTCCCTAGTGACCGATAGTGAACCAGTACCGTGAGGGAAAGGTGAAAAGCACCCCGGAAGGGGAGTGAAAGAGATCCTGAAACCGTGTGCCTACAAGTAGTCAGAGCCCGTTAATGGGTGATGGCGTGCCTTTTGTAGAATGAACCGGCGAGTTACGATTTCATGCAAGGTTAAGTCGATGAGACGGAGCCGCAGCGAAAGCGAGTCTGAATAGGGCGAATGAGTATGAGGTCGTAGACCCGAAACCAGGTGATCTACCCATGTCCAGGGTGAAGTCCAGGTAACACTGGATGGAGGCCCGAACCCACGCACGTTGAAAAGTGCGGGGATGAGGTGTGGGTAGCGGAGAAATTCCAATCGAACTTGGAGATAGCTGGTTCTCTCCGAAATAGCTTTAGGGCTAGCCTCAAGGTAAGAGTCTTGGAGGTAGAGCACTGTTTGGACTAGGGGCCCTCATCGGGTTACCGAATTCAGACAAACTCCGAATGCCAAAGACTTATCCTTGGGAGTCAGACTGCGAGTGATAAGATCCGTAGTCGAAAGGGAAACAGCCCAGACCACCAGCTAAGGTCCCAAAGTATACGTTAAGTGGAAAAGGATGTGGAGTTGCTTAGACAACCAGGATGTTGGCTTAGAAGCAGCCACCATTTAAAGAGTGCGTAATAGCTCACTGGTCGAGTGACTCTGCGCCGAAAATGTACCGGGGCTAAACGTATCACCGAAGCTGTGGATTGACACCGTTTGGTGTCAGTGGTAGGAGAGCGTTCTAAGGGCGTTGAAGCTAGACCGTAAGGACTGGTGGAGCGCTTAGAAGTGAGAATGCCGGTATGAGTAGCGAAAGAAGGGTGAGAATCCCTTCCACCGAATGCCTAAGGTTTCCTGAGGAAGGCTCGTCCGCTCAGGGTTAGTCGGGACCTAAGCCGAGGCCGAAAGGCGTAGGCGATGGATAACAGGTTGATATTCCTGTACCACCTTTTGACCGTTTGAGCAATGGGGGGACGCAGGAGGATAGGGTAAGCGCGCTGCTGGATATGCGCGTCTAAGCAGTTAGGCTGGTGATGAGGCAAATCCCATCACCGTGAAGGCTGAGCTGTGATAGCGAGGGAAATATAGTACCGAAGTTCCTGATTCCACACTGCCAAGAAAAGCCTCTAGCAAGGTCAAGGGTGCCCGTACCGCAAACCGACACAGGTAGGCGAGGAGAGAATCCTAAGGTGAGCGAGAGAACTCTCGTTAAGGAACTCGGCAAAATGACCCCGTAACTTCGGGAGAAGGGGTGCTCTGGTAGGGTGCAAGCCCGAGAGAGCCGCAGTGAATAGGCCCAGGCGACTGTTTAGCAAAAACACAGGTCTCTGCGAAGCCGCAAGGCGAAGTATAGGGGCTGACGCCTGCCCGGTGCTGGAAGGTTAAGGAGAGGGGTTAGCGCAAGCGAAGCTCTGAACCGAAGCCCCAGTAAACGGCGGCCGTAACTATAACGGTCCTAAGGTAGCGAAATTCCTTGTCGGGTAAGTTCCGACCCGCACGAAAGGCGTAACGATCTGGGCACTGTCTCAACGAGAGACTCGGTGAAATTATAGTACCTGTGAAGATGCAGGTTACCCGCGACAGGACGGAAAGACCCCGTGGAGCTTTACTGTAGCCTGATATTGAATTTTGGTACAGCTTGTACAGGATAGGTAGGAGCCGTAGAAACCGGAGCGCCAGCTTCGGTGGAGGCATCGGTGGGATACTACTCTGGCTGTATTGAAATTCTAACCCACGCCCCTCATCGGGGCGGGAGACAGTGTCAGGTGGGCAGTTTGACTGGGGCGGTCGCCTCCTAAAAGGTAACGGAGGCGCCCAAAGGTTCCCTCAGAATGGTTGGAAATCATTCGTAGAGTGTAAAGGCACAAGGGAGCTTGACTGCGAGACCTACAAGTCGAGCAGGGACGAAAGTCGGGCTTAGTGATCCGGTGGTTCCGCATGGAAGGGCCATCGCTCAACGGATAAAAGCTACCCCGGGGATAACAGGCTTATCTCCCCCAAGAGTCCACATCGACGGGGAGGTTTGGCACCTCGATGTCGGCTCATCGCATCCTGGGGCTGTAGTCGGTCCCAAGGGTTGGGCTGTTCGCCCATTAAAGCGGTACGCGAGCTGGGTTCAGAACGTCGTGAGACAGTTCGGTCCCTATCCGTCGTGGGCGTAGGAAATTTGAGAGGAGCTGTCCTTAGTACGAGAGGACCGGGATGGACGCACCGCTGGTGTACCAGTTGTCTTGCCAAAGGCATCGCTGGGTAGCTATGTGCGGAAGGGATAAGTGCTGAAAGCATCTAAGCATGAAGCCCCCCTCAAGATGAGATTTCCCATAGCGTCAAGCTAGTAAGATCCCTGAAAGATGATCAGGTTGATAGGTCCGAGGTGGAAGCGCGGCGACGTGTGCAGCTGACGGATACTAATCGATCGAGGACTTAACCAAAGATACAAAGCGAT
>NZ_RCVZ01000037.1 GCF_003668575.1 Falsibacillus albus
GGTTCAACGTCAAATGTTGGGGTGATGTGAATTTTGCTTCACCCTTATCCAATATGTGAACCCAATCTTTTATACTTATGTGTTAAGAGTATTTTCGCTCGGAAACGCAAAAAGCTTCTGAAGCCAAAAGCGTTCCGTTTCATCACTTTCGTTAAGTTGTTGATTCCCTCCAAAAAGCCGTTGGAATAGTTGTAACTAAAGCTATTCAATATTTCAATCTGCCAATTTTTTAGGGTTTGGGCTGCTCTTTGGAACTCAGGGATGCCTGAGGCATCAATCATACTGTAGAAAGCATACAAATCATTTTTAGTTTGGTGGATGTTCTCTTTTCCATTCTGCTTGGCACTGTTAAACCACTGACAAAAGACCTCTTTTAGTTCATATGCCTTCTTTAATTCAGGGGACATATCCAGATACCTCTGAAGATACCACCGATTTTCCTCTGTTAACTTACAAGACTTCTTGTAGAATACATGGCGCATCTTTTTGCATTTCTTACGATCGTAGTCATGCCAGCAAGACTGCACTCTTCTCCTCACTCCATCAAGAGCCCAATAGATATATCGGACAAAGTGAAACCGATCGGCCACAATGATTGGTTTTCCAAGGGTTTGTGTGACAGCTGCTTTAAAGGATTGGCTCATATCCATGATGACCACCTCCACTTGTGCACCATACTTCCGGAGATAGTGCTTAAGGGTATTCTTATACCGATTGGGAAGGATATCAATCGGTTCTTTGGTGATCCCATTCGCGATAATGAGCTGGTACTTGCCTTCTCTAGTGTCCCCTTTGTATTCATCGATGGCAATTACCTTCGGCAATTCCTTTGCTTCTTCGTTGACGGTCTCCTTCGCCAATTGATCAAAGCGCCTCACGACGGTGGAAGAGGACGTTCCATACACTTCTGCCGTCTCCTTGAAGGTCTTGCCCTTAATACTGCGAATGTTAACCGCCTGGTTCAGTTCGAGTGACAACCGTTGGTATCGATCCACAAAAGGGTTCTTTTCGGCAAACTTCTTTCCACAAGGACAAACAAAACGTCTCCTTCTGTAGAAAATCAGCGTATGTCGTTCGAATAGCTTTAAATGCTTAATTTTTTGTATCCGATAGTCGTGAATCTTGGTCGTGAAGGTATCACAGACTGGACAGTTGTGGGGTGTAACCGGCATCTCTGCATGAATAGCGAGTCTCCCCTCCACTTCCTCCATTTTCGTAACCATTACTTCTTCAAACCCAGGTAAAATTATGTTAGAATTCATTATGCACGTATCTCCTATCTATACTTGTTTCTCGACAACTCAAGTATAAAAGACTGGATGATTACGTGCATTTTTTTGTTCAAATTGTGTAAGAACCCCAACAAATATTATAGAACCA